>WTAG01000207.1 GCA_013139755.1 Methylomarinum sp.
AATAAGAGCGTCACTTAAATCAGTTTGGGCTAAATTTTTCCAGGCCATAATGTTTTTCTTGATAAATCATTTGATATACTCTTATTTTACCAAATTATGCTAAATGGTTCGTGCAAAGGTCTCAGCAGGTATGTTTTATCAAGATAGGGGTGTTGATATTTTTTGTAAGGTTTATAAGTTTTTTTCGACTAAACGCTATTAATATTGAATTA
Source organism: Methylomarinum sp. (assembly GCA_013139755.1). The sequence goes on from WTAG01000207.1 coordinate 213, forward strand.
AAGGCTTGCTTTATAGAATGAATAAACGATTTCTTATGATTTTTCTACTGAGTCTGGTTTTGATAACACTTGGAACTATCAGCACAATGGTTTTTCTGGAGATTCAACAAGGTAAATCCGAAGGTTTGGCCTATGCTAAAAAACACAATAAGCAGGCTTGTGTTAGAGAAGTTATCAAAGGAAAACGAATCTGCACAGAAGCATCTTGTTTTTTAAAGAATCGTTATTTTTTTCAAACCTGTATGGATAATGCGAGACCTTCTTCCAGCCTTTGTAATAGCGTACCAACGATGGGAAACCTCTTTCAATTGGAAGCATGGAAAAATAAACAATGCCAGCAAAAAGGACGCACTGACAGAGGCTGTCATCATATTTGGCAAAAAGTTAGAAATAGTTGTAAAGCTGAACAAACATAGAGATGTTTTACGGCGTAGTAATAAATACTAATCAATGAGGATAGACCATGTGTAGTTCACCCAAAGGTTCGAGTCAGTGTTTTAGACAAACTAAGAGAAAAGAAGTGAGTCGTTCAGAATATGAAGAGTATGCCAGCATGATACAAAGAGCTTCCGCTGTTTATGACAGAATTGAACAGGAAAAAGCAGAAAGACAACTACTTTTAGCTAATCAAAAAACTGCAAACAATGTTGAGCAAAAACAACTATTAAAAGATCAAGGTAATGCTCAAGCAGGATTATTCTCTGCTATCAAAAGCTTTTTATTGCAACCCGTTTTTTAAAGATGACATTATTGATTACAGAAGAACAAGCAACAGGGAAAACCAAAAAAGTTTATGCGGATATAAAAAATACCTTTGGTAGGTTACCTAATTTATTTAAATGTAGTGATATTTAAATGTAGTGATTTAAATGTAGTGATTTAAATGTAGTGACTCGAACCTGATCGGACACATTCATAAATCAGCAATGAGTTTTTGCTGACAACTAGCTGTCGAATATTGACTGGCTCAAAACAGCCAAAACAGGCCTTTGATGGATCGGTAATCTTTATGCTTTGTTTACTATATTAGAGGCTTTAACAATTCTTGGAATATGAAAGCCACAGACCTTTCGTTCTAGTGTACATAGGTGTTCGTACTTATTGTGAATTTATTTCACAGCACGTATGCTGAAAGCTGGTCAAATTAGCAATATTTACTTAATATTGCAATACCTTCTTGTTAATTCAGAACGACCACTGACAGCCAAAACCAGACATAGAAACATTGGTAATTTTGATGTGATCTTTGTATGTTTAAATAAATGACCATGTTTTGAAATACTGATGCCACCTATTTTTCTAGCTAGTGGATATAGGTATTCATGCGTATTGAGTATTTAGTTCAAAACAAGTACTGTTAAATTAGATATTGAGGAAATAGTTTTAGGGTTGTAACCTTATAATTCATAGGCATGTTACAGCCAATAAGGGCCGTTCAAAAATTTAACCAAGACTAAAGCTAATGCATTTAAAGATTTTTTAGCGGATGAACTTTGGCGAAAAAAATAAAATATAAGCATTGAATGTTATCAATATCTGGTTCCCTAGCATAAAATACATGCTATCTCATCTAGAGCATTATGCGTTAAGCATTCTCTCTTGAAGAATTACAGGTGCTAAAGTGTAAGATAAGCAAGTCTAGACAACATCTGGTTATTTCCTTATGCGACGGCCACTGAATATAAACAGAGCACTGTTATGCTTCGTACTGCTCTTTTAAAATGGTAAGTATACCGAGGATTAAATAAAGGGGTTAATTATGAATATCGCTAAATATTGTCAACTAATTTCATCCATAGTCTCACAAGGCAGTAGAGGTTGGAGTGCTCCACGTTCTTCTGATTGGATTGTTACGGGAACAGGAGGGGTAGCTGTTGGTGGATCAATACCATTCGGTGTCGGAGAAATTGGCCTAGCTGCTGGAAGCACTGAAATTGCTTTATATCACCGTAACGCCAACCTTCCTGTTATTCTTCAAGGTTGGGGAGGAGGTGCAACCGCTAATGTTGGGTTCAGCCTTCCAGTTGGTATAACTTATGGAGGAGGAGAGCTTGGTACAGAAGGTTTTAGTCTTTTTGGCATAGAAAATCTTAGTCTAGGAAAAGGGGTCAGTTTACCTAGTGGAGGAATAGGAAGTATGCTTGCGGGGCCAAAAGCTAATAATATAGTTATTTCTCCACACGATTTAGTTACGAGCTCTGCAGAAAAGAATGGTACTCCAACTCTTACTATCATATCTGGAGCAGCTGGAACTGGAATGCAATACTCAATAGGTGTGGCTTTCTTTGCGGACAGACCAGTAATAGATGTTGTGGATTTAGCCTATACAAAAGCTATTGCATTGGTATATGGAATGCAACTCGAAGTTGGCACAGCAATTTCGGCTGGCGTTTCAGCAATGTGGTATAATCTAAAAATTAGAGACTCTAGTCTGCCTTGTCCGGGGGCTCGATTTGGTATGTCGATACCAAAAGCAAGGTCCTGACAAAGGAAAAATTTCTTGGCATTCAACCAGCCAAGATTTTTTTATATGTAGTTTGATATGGTGTTAACAAGTAAATCGTTTGCCAACTATTAACGTAGTACAGGCTGGTTAATTTAGTATTATTTCGTATAGAAGTAATTTTTCCTATGGCTGCAATGGGTCCAGGCTGTGTGAAAACTCAAGATTAATAAATCTGGTGGTAAAACAAAGTGACTTTATAAGCTGAATTCCACTGAAAGTGGAATAAATTAAACAAGAGTAATGTTATTCTGATAATAGCGTGTAACTCCGTCCCTTTCGAAGCCGGAAATTCGGAGTTTTCACACACTCTGGGTCGGTAAGCGCCTATTGAAATACGGTAGATAATCAAGTTTCTTTAAACAACTAAGGAACTATTATGTATCTTCTTACACATACCCAACAGAATCATACTCCTTGGAG
>WTAG01000359.1 GCA_013139755.1 Methylomarinum sp.
AAAAGCTTTGTCAGATATTTCTAATTTTCATGTTCTTATCAACAAACTCATACCATTCTTAATAAACACTTCAATCACCCCATCTAAACTGTCAGTTTTTTTTACATTCAGGCTTTCTCCAAACCACAAACAAACCCCAACACATTGAAATATAATATATTTATTATCTTGGCATGTTAATAGCTACATCATAAGCATAAGAATAAATTTTTTAATCACGGGGACAAACCAAATGAAAACTTTAAAATTAGTTGCAGCTATCGCAACTTTAGCAACAAGCATGAGTGTTAGCGCGAATACTATTGATTTATTTACAGATCCTGTTGGTGAAACAAGAGTTGAAGTTAAAACTAGCGCAGGAGCAGGAGCAACAGATTTTACTCAGAACTCAACGGCATATGCTTCTATCTTTGGCGGCTACCGTTCCCTAGAAGTTGAACTTATAAGCAGCACAGGCGCTCCATCAAACTCTGTGTCAGCGAGCGTATTTGAAGGCTCGTTATTTTTTAATAATGATACTGGCGTTACTGGCAGAGGAGCAATCCAATGGGATGGGAATGATAATTCTAGCAACCTTAATACATCGTTATTAGATATAGACCTTACAACTCTGGGTAACGCTTTTTCATTTGATGTATTATCTGCTGATCATGGCTTTAACTTCAGCCTTGCAATTCATGATACAACGGGTGGTTCAGTAATTTTTGACTTGGTATCTAATGCTGGCGCGCATAATACTACCATTGAGTTTAGTAGTTTTACTGAGGCATTCACTAATGGTCTATGTATCGCTCCTGACGGTAACTTCCCTATTGTAACAGGCGGCGGCACAATCAATAATGTTGATTGTACTGGTACAAGTCTTGACCTAGAGCACGTTGCAGCATTAGAAGTTGTATTAAATACAGGTGCTGGTACAGTTGAAGTTGACCTTTCAATTGGGCCTGTTACTACTGTTCCAGAGCCAAGTTCACTTGCTTTAATAGGTTTAGGTCTTATTGCTTCTGGTGTTGCTAGCAAAAGAAAATCTAAATAAGCTTAATGGCCTATAAAGAGAAAGTATTTCTTTCTCTTTATAACAAAAAGCATTTCCTTTAATAGAGGAAGTGCTTTTTTTGTTTTAAAAGATAAATATTATTAAACTGAATGCCAATATTCCCCCGCTTACAAACATCTCCTAATAACTTTCAATCAAGAACAACCTTCTTCCTCTGCGTTTTCACAACGATTTCACCTTCTCCTAACCGAAACCCCATCACTAATGTTTCACATTCATCAACAGTAAATAACGCGGGTAATACCTCTAAACTACGTTGAACAAACTGCCTATGCTTATCAGAAAAACCATCCAGTTTATTCAGTTTTAAACGATTAATTAATAAGGTTAAACCAATAATAGGCTGCAAAGAAAGTCCTTGTAATGTCGCTTCCAACCACACTCGCTGCACTGCCCGACCACCCTGTACAAAAGCGACTTTATCATTTCCTTTTATACTAACCATGCCAAGTATTGAGGATGTTCGGCAATTCCACCAGCATTTCAATCCAATGATTCTGGATAATCCAAAATAGTTAGCTGTTTTAACAAAGCCCCAGAAACGCATCAATGGAAATGTCAGTTTTTCCATAGGGTTCAAACCTAGTGTATCAACAGGCATACCATCCATTGTTTGTTCAATTTGTTTTTTATTCCAGCGGATTTTATCAAAAAGAAAATGATGAATATCTTTGCGCTCAAACACCAGCCGATCATTAACCATTAACTCTTTAGACAACTTGTTAATCTCATCTTGTTGACATACAAGACTAACATTAGCATTATCTATATTTCTTACAGTATCAGATAGCTTATCAAGCACCGCTGGCGTAACATCAGCACGTTTATATTGAAAGCGATTGGTACATCGCTCAAAAATCGCTGGGTACAGTGGTTGATCTTGCTGCTCTACCGGAGATAATTCGATGATTGCGACCAAATCTAATTCATTCTCATCAGGAAATAAATTAACTTGTGCTTGATAGCCCAAGTGACGTGAAGCGATATCAATATTTTCTATCACAGCACCATGTGCAATATAGGATGCCATTTGATTAAAGTTATAATACGAATTATCTTTTTCTGGCAGGTTATACAACTTTATAGTTGTAAGCTCTTCTGACACCTGAAATCTCCAGGGTTGAACATTATCACCAGAGGGAGCTTGCACAGCGGCTTCTAGTATTTTATTTATTATTGCTTTATTCATTTTATTTACTCTTTGAAAAGCCAGCTGGAGCAAAAAAACCAGTTAGAGATTGGGAAGTTGTTTCATGCATGTTCCTAAGCGTGAATAATTAAAGGTATTGAAGTAGGAGGGACCTCTGGTCGCGATTCTCTTGATCTTTCTTCTTATCATCTGCGGCCAATAATAGCCCCCTCCTTTTCCCTTAATTTAACAGGCTATGAACCAAACACAGGTTACATATTGTAGAGCGGGCTTTAGTCTGCCATAAAGACTATTATAGACAAATGAAGCGGACTGAAGTCCGCTCTACAACACTCTATATTACCATCAGCCAATCAACCTGAGTGGGGGCATAGCCATTTAATTTAATGGCATTATCATTTACTCTTAAGCTCCATATAGACTGCTGGGGCATCTCAATTCATTCTTATTCCCACCCGCACAAGACATTTATTTTTTACCTAAAATTATTTTACGGGCAATATAAATAGCAACTCTTTGAATATAATTATCATTCCCCCAAGGCCGCCAAGTTTTTTTAAACTTATTTCTAAAAGCATCAAACTGATACCCCCATGGCGCACATTGTATTTTTCCACGGTTTAATAATATTTTTAAAGCTTCTGTCGCGGTTGCTCCTGCACAAAGTTCACAGGCCATGGGCGTTGATGGCCCTTTTTTGTCAACAAAATTAACCCTACTCTTATCAACAAGATAAGGTTGATGTAAAAACGAAGGTGATAAGCCCACTAAGAAACGAATTTGTTGCTCCATAGGATCATATCCTTGTAACCTAAAATACTCTTCAAAACTCATTTTTCCCGGCATAAAGGTTAATAGTGCTGTTCCCATACCAAGTGGCGCGGCTGTAATACAAGGAATACCTAAGTCATAACAACGAGCAAACACTTTTCGTCTAATTTCTAATACAAAAAAATCTAGCCCATCAATATAAAGATCGACATCTTTTAAAAATTCATCTAAATTCTCTTCATTTATACCTTGTTTAAACTGTTTTATATCTAATTCGGGATTAATTTCATGAGCTAATCGATCCATGGTTGCAGACTTTTCTTGATCAATATGTGGTACTGTTGCTCCCACTTGACGATTAAAGTTTGCTAACTCAAACTTGTCAAAATCTGCAATATTAAAATTCCCAATTCCGAGACGAGTCAGTGTCAATAAATGACTTCCTCCTACCCCCCCCATACCTGCAATGGCGATACGTTTATTTTTTAAGGTTTGTTGCTCTGATTCTGTAATCCAGCCAATATTTCTGGAAAAAGCTTCTGTATAATCAAATGTAAAACTTTCTGACATTCTTTATTCCTTATTTTTAAAGAGGGGCTGAATTGACTTTAAATATTGCTATACTTCGCGCGGCCGCGGCCTGGAGACCCCTCCTACCTATTAAACAACATCTTATTTTAATTCAAGTTGAACATTCGGTAATAAAAGAGGAGAAATACTTAATGGTAACGCTTGTGTTATCGTTATTGTAAATTGTCCTTCTACTGGTTTTTGAAAGAGGGTAATACTTTGCTTCTGTGTATCAATCAACCAGTATTCTGGTATACAAAACCGCGCATAAAGAGGTGCTTTAATTTGCTTATCATAATTAAGCGTTGTATCTGCCACCTCAATCAGTAATAAAATATCTTCGGCTTCTGGGAGTGAATCTTCATAATCATTGTCTTTTGGCTTCAGTAAAGCAAAGTCAGGTTCTGGTTCCGACAAATCACCTAAAATCACCGGATTTTGTACTGAAACTAGCGCAATATCACCTATACCCTTGACCAATATTCTTGTTATCCGATTAACATACGAAACATGCTTTGATCCAATAGGAGCCATATCAATAATTTCTCCGTCTATT
>WTAG01000299.1 GCA_013139755.1 Methylomarinum sp.
ATCCCGCCTGGCTCCACCAAGTTTTTTGGTAATTTAGTTGTAAAAGTCTTAGTCCCCATCGTCTAGAGGCCTAGGACACCGCCCTTTCACGGCGGTAACGGGGGTTCGAACCCCCCTGGGGACGCCAATATTAAGAACCATCTACTCATTGAGTAGATGGTTTTATTTTGCCTGCTGTTTTTGTGATTTTAAAATCATTGTTTTCCAGATAACCAACACCAGCATTATATGTTAGTCATTGCGAGGTTTAGGCGCTAAAGAAAATTCATGGGCCCTCTGATCAAGTCTAATTATTTTTAGCCTGCTAAAACAGCCGATATTTTCCACGAAGATCGGCGCAATAGAAGTGCTATTACCCCCTCGCTTCGTGAAAAATAGCGACAGTTTTTTCTGTGCTAAATTCTAATCGACTTAATTAGAGGTTCCTTAAATGCTCTAAAGTTAGCCACTCGTTTCTAAAGCGCATTCAATAAGCATTAGGGTAGGGCATGGGGGGTTATCTTATATCGTTTTGTCGTCTATGTTTCACTTAAGCTATACTTAATTTTATATTGGTAATGATAAGTGAATGATGAAGTGCCTAGCAGTAGATTATACAAATTACCAGCTCAAAACATGGAATGAAAAATATGGAAATTAATCAGACTCACGATATTCAATATTATATTCATTGCTTTAGAAATCTACGTCGAGATAGAAAAAAGGGCGGTGCGCCACATAAACCCATTTTGCTACTCAGCGTTATCCAGCTTATTGAATCGGGATATATCACCAGTAACAAAATCTACTTAAGTCCTGAATTAGTCAGTATTTTTAAAACTAACTGGACTTATTTAGTGAATACCGAGCATCACATGCTCTTTCCATTACCTTTCTATCATATGAAAAGTGAACCATTCTGGCGGTTAAAAGCCAATGTAGGGTGTGAAAAATGGGTAGAGGCTAAATCAGCAATGCGAACCTTTGCCAATCTTAATGAGGCTGTAAGATATGCCGAAATTGATGAAGATTTATTTTTAATCTTAAAGAAACCGCACTTATGTGATGAATTAAAGCTTTTCTTATTAGATCATTACTTTCCAGAAACCAAGCAGAATTATCCTCATAGCCTCCACTTTAAAGATTTAGACGAAATAGCCAAACAAATTATTGAAGAACCTGCCTCTGATTATCAAAATAGAATAGATCATCTTGAGAAAGCGTTGAATGATAGTGATTATCAACAAGAGGTATTTGTTAGAAGCCATATATTTAAACGTGAAATTCCGAAAATTTATGATAATACCTGCTGTATTTCAGGTTTACGCATAGATGCAACGATTAATGCTTCAATGATCGATGCTTGCCATATCATCCCGTTTGCTGAAAGCCATAATGACAGTGTGACTAATGGGTTGGCTTTATGTCCTAACTTACACCGCGCTTTTGATCAAGGACTGATTGCAATAGATGATAATTATAAAGTAATGATTAACTCTAATTTTACTGAGCCTAAAGAGAGTGCTTATAGTATTATGCAGTTTTCTGGTCAACGGATATTATTGCCTAGGGTTGAGAAGTATTATCCTGATTTGGAAAGTTTAAAATGGCATACTTCACTTAATTTTTTTGATAAAGAGTTATAGCAATGGAATTAAACGACTTCATAAATTTGATAAAAGATAATTACCAATGGGTTTTCTCTGGAATTGGTGTTCTGCTAATTTCATTTTTCATAAAAAATAAAACATCTTCACCTAACAAAGTGACTCAAAAAAATATTACAGCAGGTGGTGATGTTGTTGGACGAGATAAGAATGGATAATGAACTATGTTAGGAAATAGCAATAAAACCGAACAATCAAATATAGCTGCAAATAATGTCACTGGTCGTGATGATAACAGTACAACTAATAATTATTATCAGCCCCCACTATCCACTTCTAATCACGACTTAGTTCTCAGAAGGTTGCTTGAAGAACATGAAAAAGCAAAACAAAAAGATGCTGATTACCAAAAATTTTCTGATGAACTTAATAATTTTTTCAAACAACAAACAGAAAAAAATCATAGAGATTTAACTCAAAAATTATTAGATGGAAATCGTGAAAACCTTGTAAACGTAGCATTGGCTGCAAAGGCAAAAGTAACTATGAAAATCAATAAACATTCATTTTCAAAGTCTGCACAAGAAGTTTATACATATCTCTTAACTAATATTAGAATTACTTTTAAGCATACAATTGAAGCGCGAATTAAGTCAGGAAAATTTGAGAATTTTGATATTAATGATTTAGTAGATGAAAAAATTATTGAGCCATTTTTCCAAGAAGTACAAGGCTCTCGTCTTTATATTGATAGAAATGAGCTATATGGTTTGCTTTATTTATTAACAGGTAACTGTCATATTGAATGGGATTAAAATATGCTTATTTATCACCCAAGAAATGATGTTTTTCATTGCTCATTTAGAATGTTATCTATTTTGAGCATAATAGAAAAAAATGATATTGAATTTTCAAGGTTAAAAATAATTGATTTTTATATTGTTTTTCCACACTTAATCAATACTATTAGCTTTCCTAGAGTAAAAGGTATATCAAAAATAAAAAAGGTTGTACAAACTTTTCCAATACCCTATGAAAACCTACCGAGTAGAAGGATGCTTTTTTCTGAAATGGGAGACTTTCAATTACAAGCCATTGATATTCTTAAATCAAAAGATATATTAGAAATTTCTCACGATAGTATGATTAGTAAAGGAGAATTTTTTTTTGATGACGAAATACAAAGTTTAATTAAAGATAATAGAATTACATCTAAAAACTTTAATAAAAACTTTATTGAAATTTTAATGAAATGTGAACTTTATGGAGAGAAAGGCTTGAAAAGCAGAACAGGACTAATGGAGTATAGATATGATGCCGTTTGAACCATTTTTAATGGTTAATCAACTTATAATAACTAAAGGAGATAGCCAAGTTTATAATGAAAAATTTCATGGCGGTGTAAATATTATTCGAGGTAAAAATAGCTCAGGAAAATCAACTATAGCTGATTTTATTTTTTATGCTTTAGGAGGTGATTTGAAGAAATGGAAAGAAGAAGCCTCTAGTTGTGATTTCACTTATATTGAAGTTAGTTTGAGTGGAAAAATATTTTCGTTACGCAGAGAGATTAGAGAATCATCAAAAGCAGGAATGGATATTTTTGATGGCTCAATAAATGACGCTCTTTTATCTAATATAAGTAGCTGGCTTCGATACCCTTATGCTGCTACAGCAAACAAAGAAAGCTTTTATCAGGCTATTCTTAAAGAACTAGGTATTCCATATACCAAGTCAAATGAAGCAAGCAGTATTACTTTACATCAATTATTAAGATTAATGTATGTAGATCAGATGACTTCACTTGATAGGCTATTTAAGTTCGATCATTTTGATAATGCAAGTAAGCGTAAAGCAATTGGTGAATTATTGATAGGTTTATCCGACCTTGAGCTTTACGAGTATAGATTACAAGTTCAAAAGCTTGAATCATTTTTAGATAACAAAATTAAAGAGATCCAAACACTGCATAAGTTTTTTGCAGAAGAAATTAAAACTAGCGATGAAATAGACCAAGAAATAGATGAAAATAACAAAGAAATATACGATTTAGAACAGTCATTAGAAGATAGCACTAACGCCTTATCAAATGAAGATGAAAATAGCTTAGCTCCTAAATTAAGAAAAGAAATAAAGGAGCTACAAAATAAAAACAGAGAGTTAAGAGATCACCATATTTCAATTTCTTTTGAAATAACTGATTCAGAAAGATTTATTGACTCATTAAACTTAAGACTTGAAGCAATAGAAGATTCATCTCGAGCAATTGATGCGTTATCAAATATTGGCTATCAATATTGCCCATCTTGTTTTGAACAAGTCGAGTTACACGACTCAAAGCATTGTGATTTATGTGGTAGTGAGCATCGTGAGAACTCAATAGCATTAGACCCTACATTTAAAATTCGTAAAGAAATTGAGTTTCAAATTGCCGAATCAAAAATAAACCTAGATAACAGGCAAAAAGAAATAGTTCTTCTTAGTGTTGAACTTGAAAGCATAAAAATATTACTGGCTTCTAAAAAAATATCACTAAACATAATTGAAAAGCCCGTAAGACAAATAAACCAAAAATCGAGAGAAGTTTTACTGGAAATTGGTAGGCTTAATCATGAAGTTCAGCAATTTAATTTATCTAAAATTAGATTTTCAAAATACTATGAACTCTATAAGGAAAGAGAGGATGCTCAAAACAACTTAAATAAATTAAAAAATGAAGTCGAGTCTTTAGAATCTAAATTAAATAGAGAAATGACTTTGAAAAAAAAATCTATTTCAGATTTAACTAAAAAAATTATTCAAGCTGATACTAGTACTCAGTCATCATTGATATGTCTACTAATGCCCCCATATAATCAATTTACTATATTATCGGCGGTTAGAAGGACTTGGCTAAAAAATACATTGTGCAACTGACAGAAGAGGAACGTACTG
>WTAG01000686.1 GCA_013139755.1 Methylomarinum sp.
CCTTTCTCTGGTTTTCCGAATTTCCAGTCGTGATTTGTATCAGGTACAAACACTGAAGTCATTTTATAGTGTCCGTCCTCTATGCATACTGCCCACCCTTCATATACGGTTGCCTTAGCCATTCTAAATTGTGTTGTAGATGATCAGGATCCAGTCTTTCCCCTAAATTATAATGATGCAGCACATCATGTTCTTGATGCCAGCCATCAGGCGTAATCCAATCAGGCCAATCGATAAAACGTCGCCAGCCTTTGGCAAAGGTTTTACTGGAATAATGCCCTGGCGCATTATCATGCTTGTCATAGCCCTTGTGTACAATAGGGTGTGCCATTTGTGTCCAGCGAGTAAAACTACCCTGGCTGATTAATAGTGCAGAAATAGGGTTTGGCATAATCCATGCCGTTCCATAACCCAACAAGGAACATATTTTTCCCCAGCGTTCCATTTTTAATAAATGTTTGACATCCTCTTCACCCGACCCTGAACGAGACAAAGCCTCTTGCTGAATCTCATTTAGATCTTTTGCCAATTGCTCCCTATCGACATTGTTGTAACTATTTAAACTCACCTTTTCTCCTATTTACCTTTTAAAGCAATCCAATAATTTTGTAATTGCCACGGGTTTTTAAATTAATAATAACGGTTTGGTTGCTTTTGTTTTCCCAATACCAACCATGTTTACCTGTAAATGGTGCTAATAATGAACCGCTCGATTCACTCTGGGTACTTTCTTTAAAACTTTTAAAATAACCATTAGTGGCTCCCTCTGGATCACCATGAAAATCAAAATATATCTTCTCACTACCTTGAGTATTCCAAACAAACTCAAGGGTTTCACCTTTAGTAATATTAAACTTATACTCAAGGCCTTTTTTGGGCGGAATAGTAATCATCACTATATCTTGCCATTTCTTGGATGGTTCATCCGTTGATGTAAACTCGGAAGGGCAAGAAATAACAGCCGGTTCCACAGCTGCAACAGCACTTTGCGATAGTACGGTTAAGCCCAGTGATTTACCCAGTCCTGTAGGATCAATATTAAATTCAGCAGGTAGTACTGCAGCAATAAAAACAAAAATAGCTAACAGTAATGAGCAGATACATGACCAAATTAATGATTTGGTTGATGGTTGTGGAATCGTATTCATATTAAAGGGATGTGATATAGCCCGTCATTTGATAGCCTAGCAGTACAAAGCCGGCAGACATCAAGAGCGTATTAGATGTGGTTGCAAAAGTATAATAGCTATTATACCTGCGCCAAAAACCAAACAAGGTAAGAATAAATAACAACGCAATGCATTGTCCTATTTCTACACCCACATTAAAGGCAAGCAGGTTGGTGATTAAATTTTCTTCGGGTAAAGCAAAGTCCTGTAATTTAGTGGCTAAACCAAACCCATGAAATAAGCCAAAAACTAACACGGCAACTTTGGTATTGGGTTGTACGCCCAACATCTGTTTAAAGCCACCTAAATTATCAAAACCTTTATAGATAATTGAAAATGCAATAATGGCATCAATTAAATGTGCGTTGAGATGTATTTGGCTAAACACACCAAACAACAGCGTCAAGCTATGCCCTAATGTAAAAAAACTGACATAAAGCAAAACATCTTTCGCGCGAAATAGAAAAAAGATAACCCCGACTAAAAACAGTAAGTGGTCATAGCCCGTCAACATATGTTTCGCACCAATGTATAAAAAAGGGCCGATTGCAGCATCACGGTTGTTAGTTAAAAAATGTTCGGTGCTACTATCAACGCCATGCGCAAAGCTACTTTCATTGGCAAAAAGCAACAATGTAATAAAAAAAAGGGTGTTTTTTAAGGTCATAATCTGAAGGGTTATTGATCTTGGTTCAAGGTTTGTAAGACCAAATAAAATGCGATATTGAGTGCCTATCTATAAACTGGATTGCGTAATTTTTCTGGTGGACTATATAATTTAGATCAGGATTCTAACAGTTTTTACATTAAAAAAATTGTTTTAGATCAGTTAATTGTTAGATTATCAACTAAGCGCTCATTATCTACAGGTATAAAAAAGAAAATTTATCCAGAAGGTACAAAAAACACTAAAAAGTTGATATGGAGAGATGCTTTCTACGATCAATGTTTTCTTACTATTCCGCTCTTTTCCTGTGGATACCTATGCTGCAATGTGAGCGATAAATTAGACTTTAAACTGCGCAATAGCCTGCTTTAGTAATGAAGAAAACTCATCTTCAGTTTGTTTTTCATAACGTATACGTATAAAAAACTCAGTAATCTTATTGATATTATCTGCCAGATCAGGTCGTTGCTTCTGAGCACGCAGAGAAAAATCTAGTGCCGTTTCGCCACGCTGTTTATAAATCCCTGCTTTAGCCAGTTTTTTACAAAACTGTTGATACAAGATTAATTCTTTATCTAATTTTGAGACCTTGTTTTTTAAAATAAGCCAAGCCAAAAAACAGGTGATCAATCCGATAGATCCCACTAGCCAATAAATCATCAATTTAGTTGAGTGTATACCCAGTAACGCTAAAAATTTAAACTGGTTTTCACTGGTATAATTAATCACCCAGCGTTGCCAGCTATACTCGAGGCTTCCCCATGCTTGCGCGGCTTGCTTCATCCATGAAAGTGCTTTGCTGGCATTAACATGAACGGGGGTAAAGTTAACAAGCCCGGTGGCAATCTGTAAATCAATATTAACATCTTGTTCAATACGTTCTGGAGCGATAGCGGCTGTTGGATCAAATCGTGTCCAGCCTTTACCAGATAGCCAAACCTCAGCCCAGGCATGGGCATTCGCTTGCTTGATTTCTAAAAAACCACCAACCTTATTCAGTTCTCCGCCTTGATAACCGCCTACCACTCTTGCCGGAATCCCCGCAACTCGCATTAAATAAACAAATGCCGTGGCGTAATGACTACAAAAACCATAACGGCTTTCGAATAAAAAAGTCTCAATCGGCTTGTCTTCCATTAAGGGCGGCATTAAAGTGTAATGGAAGTTTTCATTAGTAAAATGATCTAAAACCGCTTGAATAAAAATCTCAGCAGCTTGATCAAAGCCATGAAGTTGCGAGACTAATTGTCTGATTTTTTCTGAAGGTTCAGCGGGTAATTGCAGGTTATCTTTACGCTCTGTTTTGGTGATATAGCCTGTATTATAGTGAGGTGATGAGCTGATTTTATATTCGGCACGCTCCCCCGTGTTATCCCTATTAATCAGTTGATAAAGTGCGTTTTTCTTTAGAGACTGAGGATAAGTCGTTGGCATATCTAATGCAAATACCCAGTCTTTATCTTGCGGCTCCATCATCAAAGTGTATTGATAGGCCGATCCTGAATAGCTCGGTTTATCCAGATATTTATGGAAAAATAGGGTTTTAGTTTCAGTCCAGCGTTTGCCATCAGTATAAGAAAAAACCGGGCCACGCCAATAGCGTTGATTTGATGGCGGCATATCTCCGCTAAACTTAACCCTAAAAACCAGCTCATCCGACATCCCCAGACGACTAATTGAACCTGGCTCTAAACTATCGCTTAAGCCAATTTTTGCTGTATGTTTATCATCAAACATCATCCAGCGAGGTGCTTCTACTCTTGGAAAAAGAATAAATAAAATAATCGCTAAAGGCAGTGCTTGCAGAATAATAATTCCCGCTGTTTTTAGGGCGGGTATGGTTTCGGGTTTATAGCTATTAATTGAGACTAAAGTCGCCAGCAAAACGCTGCAAACAAATAAAATATAGCCTGCCATCAACAGGCTTTGTTGAAATAAAAACTGAGACGTTGCTACGATAAAAGCTAAATAGCTAATCAGATATAAGTCTCGTTCTTTTTTAATTTCCAGTAATTTAAGTCCTAATGCGGTGACAAATAAACTGGTTCCTGCATCTCGCCCTAAGACCCCTTGATGCTGGGTATAAAGCAAAGCTAATGCGCAGACGGTTAATAAAAAAACCAATAACTTATTGGGTAAATAGCTTGGTTTCCAAATGCCGAGAAATCGCCAAATTAGTAACAGACTAAAAAAGGCAAACAAAGGCATAGGCACATGATTTATATGCGGCAATGTAATCATGCCGATTGAAACCAATAAGAAAATAAGGGTTTGCTGCTTAAGTTCTGAATTCATCATTTGGTAGTTGTTTCTCACACCAAGCCGCTAAGACACAAAGGTAAGAGCCATAGAGCTTTCTCGTCTTAGTGCCTCTGTGTATTTGAGTGATCAAGAGTCAATACTAATTGTATTTAATACAACGCTAATGCTTGCAGGCATTTTTCATAATGCACCTGACCATGATTAGGCTTTAATTTAATGCCGGGAACGCTAAAGCCATAACGTAATCCAAGCTTTTCTGCATCAATCACCCAGCGACATAATTGGCTTAGCCTTTCTTCAACATTATGTCCTGGGGTCTGTTCGTAATTTAGCCATAACTCAGTTAAGTTATCCCCAGCATATTGCTTGCTGAATAAACCTTGTCCTTTGGCAAACGCTTTCCAGTGGATATGTTTAATTGAATCACCCTTCTGATATTCTTTAAGCCCGTAAAAATCATCACTGCCTTTGTGTGAAAGACTGTTTTGTAGTGCTTGTGCATTATTTCCCTCGGCTTCAGGAAAGTCGCGCTCTATGGCACTAGGTTTTGGATACACTAAAGCCTTGGCTGAAAAACGCAGTGGTGACCAGGCACGAAATAATCCTAATGGGTATGTGCTAGAGAGAGTGACGGTTTCAATGTCATGCCAGCCTCTGCGAGATGTCGCAGAATAAAGAATTATGCGCTTCTTTTCTTGTTCGGCTAGGGTGAAATCTAAGTGCTTATCTAAGCTTGCTTGTAAATTATATCGTTCAATTTTATAGGGATTATCAATAACTATCTCAAAGCCTGTCGACTCACCCGCAAACACCGCCTGACTCTGCCCCTGCGTTAACACTAATCCAGCCAATGACTTAAAGCTATGCAAAATAGTAATAAAGAAAATACTGGCCAATAAAAAACTCAGCAAATAAGCCAGGTTGTTATTATAAATAAAGGCTATCAACAATAACAAAGCAATTAAAACCACAAAGCCTAAGCCTCGTTTAGTTGGCAAAATAAAGATTCGGCGATGGTTTAATGTGATCTGCTTAAGCCTGACTTTTTCACCATTAATAAAACGACTTAAATTGAAGCGTTGTTTTAATTCTAAACCCACGTTATTTAAGAAACCGCGACGTTATTAAGTAAGGGGGCAACAATCGATTCAGAATCTGTACTACCTGATCGTAGACGATGTCCTGCAACTGCGGGTAATACCGCTTGTACATCATCTGGCAACACCGCCTTTCTGCCGTCCATATACGCCCAGGCTTTAGCCGCTGTTAATAAGGCTAAACCTGCTCTTGGTGACAAGCCACAATGATAGTCCGTTGATTCTCGGGTGTAATTGATTAAATCTTGTAGATAATCAAGTAATGCAGACGAAACATGTATTTCCGTCACTTGTTGTTGAATACTTGCTAATTGCTCAGCTTGTAATTGAGTAGATAAAGTTTCAATTAAGCTGTAGCGGCTACGCCCTTCTAACAAAGCGCGTTCAGCCTGATGATTAGGATAGCCCAACTCAATCCGCATTAAAAACCGGTCTAACTGAGATTCTGGTAATGGAAAAGTACCAATTTGGTGAGAGGGGTTTTGAGTGGCAATCACAAAAAAAGGCTGAGGTAAATTATAGGTTTTACCCTCAACAGTGACTTGATGTTCTTCCATCGCTTCCAGCAAGGCGCTTTGCGCTTTAGGAGTGGATCGATTAATTTCATCAGCCAAAATCATTTGATTAAACAATGGGCCAGGATGAAAGGTAAACTGACTATCTTTTACATCAAAGATTGAAGCACCAATAATATCCGCCGGTAAAATATCGCTAGTAAATTGAATCCGTTGATAATTCAACCCCAGCAATTTGGCTAAAGTATGCGATAAAGTGGTTTTACCTACTCCCGGTACATCTTCAATTAACAAGTGCCCTTTTGCTAATAAACAACATACGGCTAATTTGATTTGTAACTCTTTACCTAGAATAATTTGGTTAGCTGATTCCAGCAACGGTTTGAGCACATTGTCCATAATGAAAAAATATAAAATATATAAAGTGAATAAGTGGTTTACGACCAATGAATGGGGAATTGGTTCATAGAAGGCTGACCAAAATAGCTTTCCCTCGTGAAGGTTTCTATTCTCTGGTAGTCTCCTATGCCATATCAATCTGATTTTTATCTAAAAATTCATTGGCATACTTTAGATAGACTTTTTCTTTAATAAAAGCATCAAATAAATCAGGATCTACATGATTACCCTCTTTCATTTTCGTCAGAATAGCGATTGCCTCTGATAATTTTTTACCTTCTTTATAAGGTCTATCTTTTGCCGTGAGTGCTTCAAAAATATCTGCAATTGCCATAACACGGGCCTGAACAGACATCTGTTCACGTTTTAAACCTTTGGGGTAACCCTTTCCATCCATTCTTTCATGATGTCCACCGGCATATTCGGGTACATTTTTAAGGTGCTTGGGGAAATTGATTTTATCTAACATTGATATGGTTGCATTAATATGATGATTGATAATTCCTCTTTCCTCACTGGTTAATGTTCCTTTGACAATCGTCAGGTTATCGGCTTCATTTTTTGATAATACAGGAACGTTTAGATTAGAAAGAGTCCAACGTTGACCACACATTGCTAAAATTCGATCCTGATCTGATTTGTCCATAAACTCCCCACCGGTATTGGCTTTTTTAATGAAATCAAAATCATTATCGAGTTGGCTTATTCTGTCCTGATAGGTTTTTTCTATCATCTCTTTGTTATCAGGTGATGTGTTTATTTGCTTAAGCATTGCAATTTCTGCATCCCTTTTTAATACTTCAAAACGCGTTTCTATTAACTCAATTCGGTCGAAAATTGTTTCCAGTTTAGTTGATTTATCAACCACGTATTCAGGTGTGGTAATTTTCCCACAATCATGTAGCCAGCCGGCTATTTTTAACTCATAACGATCCTTATCTGTCATGGTAAAAGATTTAAGATAGCTATTTTTACTATTGTGAGCTGCCTCAGCCAAAAGTAATGTTAATGCGGGGACTCTACGACAATGGCCACCTGTATAAGGTGACTTATCATCAATTGCGGTAGCAATTAACTGAATTAATGACTCAAACATACCTTCTAAATCATCTATTAGATACTGTTTGGTCAATACAGTGGCTGCAAAAGAGGCTAAGGTCTCGGTAAATCGCTGTGAAATTTCATCAAAAGCGATGATAACACCGGAAGGTTTATCTATTGCATTGATCAACTGTAAAACACCAATGGTATCGCCTTCATGATTTTTCATTGGTACCGCTAAAAAAGATTGGGATCGATAGTTATTTAATTGATCAAATTTTTTGGTCCCTGAAAAATCAAATGTTTCATCCGTATAGGCATTAATTATATTGATAGGGGCGTTCTTATGATAAGAACAACTGACAACATTCGAATTGTTTTTACTGCCATCTGCAATAAATAATGGGATAGGAGGCATATCAACTGAATTACCTGAAATGCCGCCCAACGATATCCCCAAAGACTTGGATTGTACAATTTCCATAGACATCTCATTGTCTTTTACAAGGTATAAAGTCCCACCATCAGCCCCAGTAATTTTAATTGCGCCTTCCACGATATCTTGCAATAGTTTTACAGGATTCTTTTCTGCTGAAATGGCGATGCCAATATTAATTAACTCATCAAGTTGGTTAATAATTTTATGTTCAGGCATATATTCTCTTGTGTTGTTGGTCAGTTAAAAAAGGAAGAAGCAAGCGGT
>WTAG01000581.1 GCA_013139755.1 Methylomarinum sp.
AAGACAGTAACGGCCGCCCAATCTTCATTCCAGGCTTTGCCGGTCTTGGTGGGCCAGTTGCGCCAACCATTTTAGGCTATGCGGTTACAATTAATAATGACATGGCAGAAATGGCCGCCAATGCAAAATCAATCCTATTCGGTGATTTCAGTCATTACATCGTGCGCGATGTGATGGACATGACCATGTATCGCTTCACTGACTCAGCTTATGCAAAATTAGGTCAAGTGGGTTTTATGATGTTATCTCGACATGGGGGCACGTTCACTGATGTGGGTGGTGCAGTTAAATATTACCAAAACTCAGCCACTTAAGTAAAAATTTACCTCTCCGGCGTAATGGACTAGGCGTGAGTGTCCAAAATAACCGCGTCAGCTAGTGAGTGCCAAGCGCTGCACTAGTAATAGCCTCAGCATTTGCGCTGGGGCTTTTTTATATGCGTGGCATGGTTCCCACAAATGAGCTAAAACAGCACTTAATGGTATTATTTATCAAGTTAGGCGTACCGATCATAATTAACCTCACATTTACTTGATGGTATTTTTGATGGTATTTCTCACTTATCATGATTTTAAATAGTTGAAAGTATATGGTTTTTAGGGCCTATTAGAGACAGGCCCTCGTACCATAGAAGATTAAAGGCATTCAGCCAACACCTAGCTTCAATTCAAACCTTCTATTTTTTCTTCCTGTGCAATGTGATCATTAAAAATAGTTAATACTTGTCAGCACTCGTCACTACTTTCTTCATAAGCTTAGTGTTTCTATGTCGTTCATCTTTTAGCTTTCCATTCCTTTTTCCTGACCGCCTACGGGTCATTGTTGCCTGCATTAAGCTTAATCCTACTTTACCAACTGGGCTTTGTTGTTAGTCTTAATCAATTATTTATTCGCCTTCTGAGCAATGATACAGGCGGATATTTCAGTAAAGAATGGGTCCCTTTTGAGGATATTTTTCATAAGCTATCAATGCTGAGTAAAGCAGATAAACCGTATACAGCTACGGCATTAAAACCCTGCTTTATCAGTCAATTACAAAATAATGCAGGATTCTTAGTTGCGGCACTGAAATCAGAAGGTTTAATCAAGACCCTCTCAGGTAAAAGTCATTTACTAAGCTTTGAGCCTGAGCACTATCAATCCTGATTTAAGGCTAATAATACTTTAGCTAAAAAGTCTCAAAGATTGCCTGCAATCAATGACGACGACATCAGTGCAGAAGAAGAAGCAGAGATTCTTAATACCGTCTCTATGGCATAAACAACCTATCTAAAAACACAATTATGGAAATAAATAATGGACAAATCAATTGATTCGTCAATTACTCAAAAATTTTCGTTAACACTGCCCCCGCCCTTTGAGTACTAAAATCTTGAGGCTCATTATTTGAATCGACACCTTCACTAAATAAGATGACAGATAAGGTTTCTCCTGTTTGTCTAATGCCTATTAATTGGTTTTCTAGCCATTTTTCATTAAATGGGCGAAATGAACTATTTCCATCCCCTGTACTGGCTGCGCTTGCAATAACACCATAAGTATATGTTGGTGAAAGATTCGTCGTTATGTCTCTTGCTCCTATGTCAGGGTGGTTTTCTGCACTTCCAGTAACAATCTGAGCGTTAAACCCACCAGTTGTGTTAGATCGACTTAAGGTATAGAACAACCGCCCATCAGATAAAATCGAAGGCTCTGATAAGGTATATTGCGCTGCACCAACATCCCCTTGGTATACTCCAGGAATGAGATTGCTAGAACTCAATGGAGGTGAAATGGCAGCTGATGAAATTTGTTCGAAGGTGAGTCCAGTTGAGGGAGAAAAGGTAAATTTAAAAGACGCATCGTAAAAAACAGTTTCTCCTGTATCTATATTAATAACAGGAATGCGTTGCATGTTAATATTTCTGCCTGAACCTATGATATGTCCTGACTCGAAATTAACACTGAGATTTGTACCGCTTATCACCTCTGCTAATACTGTATTAAACATACTTGCAGTAGCTAAGCCCACGATTAATGCCAGTTCTTTTTTCATGATTTTTTCCTCTTGTTTGACAACTTAAATTTTTAGCTCATTCTGAATTCAGGTATTTCAATTATTGTTTCACTTTTTTACAATTCGGGTGTCTACTAGTTTTTTTATAACATGAAAATAACTTGCTGTACTCAGAATCAGGACTATGAATTACGCAGCCCTATTTTAGAAAGATAAACTTTGCATGAGAAGAACAAGGCAAGTTGATTTTGCTCGTTATAATAAAAAATAAATGAGCAAAAAAAATCCATACGTTTTTCAATTTTGTATTTATTGTTTGAAATCTCTATTTAGCTCTAACTTAAGAGATAGGATACCAACATCGTTTTATAAAGTAATGACCCATATGGGTCAAAATAATAATGATGCTTAACTATGAATGAATTTCACGAAGACAAAGAATCTCTGTTATTACTTGTCATGTTTCTTGTTTAGTTTTGGATCTTTCAATTCTTCCCTCTTTTTCGTTTTCACTACGAAACTTGAAAAATCGACATTCTACTTTTCCTCGTCGAATCCTGCTTTTTCACAGGATTATATTCAGCGCATCGAATTTACTTTTTCAATTCGAACTGGCTTCACAGCACTCAGCTTCAGCTCTTTCAACAAATGAGTTTATTTTCTGCTACTGGCTCTCGTAGGAAACAGATAACCACTTAGCATTTATACGTTGTGCGCAGCATTACGTATAAATGTTTGTTGGACAAATTCATTTGGACTGCCCCACTACTTAATATAATGGAAATTGTTTTTTGATATCCAAAGCGAAAGACAATTTTCTCTAATTTCTGTGGCTGATATTCACTAAGCAAACAGCGATTGCAAGCCTATCCACATAATTTACAGCGTCTAGTGCAATTGATTATGCGCCTTTTTTTTACGATAGACAATACCAATCCCCTCAACCCGTTAAGTTGCTTTTTTCACCTTAAAGCAGTCGGACGTAGCTATTGATTAGGCTAACAGTTGTCGTCGGTACTTGAGTGAGGGGATTTGATAACAACTGCGCATATTGCCTTGATGACAAGACGGACATAAACAAGCCAATTTCTCAGGTTCAGAGGGTTTTATCACTTTAATACGCCTTGGCAGAGTCCCGGTTATCTTGAGTAATTGGCGTAAAAGTGTCACCCGAGCTTGACGAACACAGTTTGCCAAAAAACCAAAATGGCGAATACGCATAAAGCCATTGGGTAAAACATGCATCAGGAATCGACGAAGAAACTCAACACCCTCAAGCTTCATGATCTTTTTTCTATTGTTATCAGCATAATCTTTCCAGTGAAAGTAAACAAATTGTTCATCCACTTTGATGATCCGAGTGTTGCTGATAGCAATTCGATAAGTATATCGAGAGAGATATTTCACCACAGTTTCAGGGTTTTTCAAATAAGGCTTGA
>WTAG01000589.1 GCA_013139755.1 Methylomarinum sp.
CTGGAAGAAGAGGGTAGCAAAAAGAAATCTTCAAAATTAATAATAATGATTGTTGTTGCTGTGATCTTGTTTTTAGCGGGTGGCGGTGCAAGTTTTTACTTTTTGTCTGGGGATTCTGCCGAGACAGAGGCAGAGCTGGTTGAAGGGGAGGCTGAACCGATTAGTGAAGCTGTTTACTACGATTTAGGTAAGTCTTTAATTGTCAATTTTCCTAAAGGTTCAGGCGCAAGTTTAATTCAAATTTCTGTTACTCTTTTGGTTGAAGATGAGGAGAGCATAGACGCATTGAAAAAACATGAGCCCATGATGCGTAATAATTTGTTAATGGCAATTAGTGCCAAAGGTTCTGCTAATTTAATGACTAGAGAAGGAAAAGAAGCACTTCGTGCTGAGATGCTAAAGGAAATAGGTAGTGTCATGGAAAAAATGACAGGGCAAAATAAAGTGAAAGACATTTTTTTTACTACATTTGTGATGCAGTAATATGTCTACAGCAGATCTTCTTTCACAAGATGAAATTGATGCACTTTTGCATGGTGTTGACGATGGTGATGTTGAAACTGAGACTTCTGAAGGAGATGATGGAAATACCAGGTCTTATGACTTTAATAGCCAAGAGCGGATAGTTAGAGGCAGGATGCCCACGCTGGAAATGGTTAATGAGCGTGTGGCTCGATATTTCCGGATATCACTTTTTAATTTTCTTAGGCGATCGGCAGAGATTTCTATCTCAGGTATACAAATTCAGAAGTTTTCAGAATATATTCCGGGTTTATTTGTTCCTACAAACCTTAATGTCGTTAGGTTTTCACCGTTAAAAGGTCGGGCTCTGATTGTTATGGAGCCTCGATTGGTTTTTACAGCGGTTGATAATTTTTTTGGTGGCGGTGGGCAGTTTTATAACAAGGTCGAGGGGCGTGAATTTACGCCAACTGAAATGCGTGTTATTCGACTGATTATTGATTTATTGTTTAAGGATTTAAAAGAAGCCTGGAAGCCTGTAATAGAGCTCGATTTTGAGTATTTGAATTCAGAAGTTAATCCACAGTTCGCAAATATTGTCAGTCCAACCGAGATTGTGGTTGTTTCAACTATTCATGTGGAACTTGAAGGCGGGGGCGGTGATATTAGTATAGCTATGCCTTACGCGATGATAGAGCCAATTCGTGAATTATTAGATGCAGTCGGTAGTGATAGAGGTGAAATAGATGGCGGCTGGCAAGAAAATTTTAGGAAGGAAGTGCTGCGTAGTGATGTCCCTTTAAATAGTTTGTTGGTTGAGAAAAAAATGACTATTAAAGATGTCATGGGTTTTCAGAAAGGTGATGTTATTCCTATCGATATGCCAGAATCAGTGATTGTTCAAGCAGAAGGAGTCTCTATCTTTAAGGGAAAGGTTGGATTGTCAGATGGTAATTATGCCGTTCAAGTGATAGAAAAGTTAACCCAGGATTCAATGTAGCGTTCTGTGTTGATGATTGCTTTTGGGCATAATTAAGTACATTTTTGTAGTAATAAGGTAACAGAATGAGCGAAGACGAAAACGAAGAAGGATTAGGCGATGATTGGGGTGCTGCAATGCAGGAGCAGGGGGATGCCGAAGCTGGAGCAGATGCTGACTGGGGTGATGCGCTAAAAGAGCAGGAGGATGCCGAAGTTATGGAGTCTGCTCAGTTTAATGAATTAGAGACTCAAGGTGAAGTTAATTCCTCTAATGCAGATATGTCAACAGCTGACCTTAAGTTAGATGTTATTCTGGATGTGCCGGTTACTGTTTCAATGGAAATAGGAAGAACCAATATCAATATTAGAAACCTGTTACAACTTAATCAAGGATCCGTGATTGAATTAGACAGGTTTGCTGGTGAACCAATGGATGTTCTGGTTAATGGTACTTTAATTGCTCACGGTGAAGTGGTTGTTGTAAATGATAAATTTGGTATTCGGTTAACTGATGTTATTAGTCCAACTGAGCGTGTTAAGAAATTAGGTTAATGTTTTCTGGGACGCTAATAAAACAAGGAGTAATAGCTTGAGAGCTTTAATTATCAGTAGTTTTGTTTTTTTGTATTATCCTTGGTCGGCTGTGGCTGCAATAAGTTCTGATAATAAAACAATCGATAATACAGTGTCTTATGGGCATATACTAAACTGGTCTTTGGGCTTGCTTGTTGTTTTGTGTTTATTTTTTGCTTGTGTTTGGTTTATGCGAAAAATGGGTGTTTTATCGATAAGCCCAAAACAAAGTATCAGAGTGGTTACTGGTTTGTCTTTGGGGGTGCGAGAAAAACTGGTTTTGGTTCAAGTGGGGGACAGACAGCTGGTTTTAGGGGTTACACCGGGAAGGATTGATAATTTATTAGTACTTGAAGGGGATGACCAGTTGTTTCTAGATAAGTCTGGCAGTGAAGAAAAAAATGAGTTTTCCTTAAAGCTTAAGCAAGTCATGGCAGGTACTGGAAATGAGTAAGTGCTGGTTAGTTTTTTATAGTGTTTGCGGTTTTTTAATACCTGTGGCATCGGCTTGGGCGGTTCCAGGTATAGATGCGGTAACAGTGACGACTAACCCTGATGGTGGGCAAAGTTACACTGTTACTATCCAGATTTTGGCTTTGATGACAATGTTGACGGTATTGCCATCTTTGCTGTTAACCATGACATCCTTTACCCGTATTATGATCGTGCTAGGCTTGTTGCGCCAGGCAATCGGTACGGGGCAGGCACCAAACAATCAAGTCTTGCTTGGTCTGTCTTTATTTTTAACCATATTTATTATGATGCCTGTTTTTGACAAGGTAAATACGCAGGCTGTACAGCCTTATATGGAAGAAAAAATTGACGTGACTACTGCAATTGAAAGAGCATCAGAGCCATTTAGACAGTTTATGATGAAGCAAACTCGAGAAGCCGACCTAGAGTTATTTATGAGAGTTTCGGGGCGAGAAGACTTTGAGACGGTTGATGACGTGCCTTTTTCATTGTTATTGCCGGCTTTTGTCACGAGTGAGCTTAAAACAGCATTTCAGATTGGGTTTTTAATTTTCTTGCCTTTTTTGGTTATAGATCTAGTGGTTGCCAGTGTTTTGATGTCCATGGGGATGATGATGTTATCGCCGATGATTATTTCATTACCTTTCAAAATTATGCTGTTTGTTTTAGCTGATGGCTGGTCTTTAGTTTTAGAAATGTTGGCTGCGAGTTTTTATGTGTAACAGTTCATTAATAATTTTATTTCAAGAGTTTGGATTATGACACCAGATGTTATCTCAGCGTTAGCTCAAGAGACAGTAGTGGTTTCAATAAAATTGGTCGCACCTGTTTTGCTATCCTCGTTGGCTGTTGGGGTCATTATTTCTATGTTTCAAGCGGCGACACAAATTAATGAACAAACCTTAACCTTTATCCCCAAACTTCTTACCATTATAGTGGTGCTTATGATTGCTGGTCCTTGGATGTTACAAGTGATTATTGATTATTTTCAAAATTTGATGCATAAGATCCCTGAGCTTATAGGCTAAAGCTAGTGAGTTTTACAGAAGATGAGTTGTTATCTGCTTTAGCCTCATATGTCTGGCCATTCATGCGTATTAGTTCCATGTTCATATCCATTCCTGTTTTTAGCACCAGAGCCCTGCCAGCAAAAATACGAGTGATTGCGGGATTATTAATTACCCTTGTTGTAGCGCCTTTATTACCAGATATGCCAAAAGTCGCAATGTTTAGTTATTTGGGTTTTTTGATAACGGTTCAACAGATTGCTATTGGTCTAGCAACTGGTTTTATTTTACAGATGGTTTTTTCTGTCATGCTGGTCACAGGGCAAAGTATCGCTTTTAGTATGGGGTTGGGGTTCGCTTCCATGGTCGACCCAGTGACGGGGGTGCAAGTACCTGTTGTTGCGCAAATATTTGTGGTTTCTACCAGCTTAATATTTTTAGGGGTTAATGGACATTTGTTGGTTATTGAAATGTTAGCGGAAAGCTTTTATACCTTACCTGTTGCTGTTGTGGGATTGAGCCTAGACGACTTGTGGTCAATTATTGCTTGGAGTAGTCAAATATTTGCGGCAGGTGTTTTATTGGCGTTACCTATAGTGGCTGCATTATTGTTTGTTAATATTAGTTTTGGTGTGGCAGCAAGAGCTGCGCCACAGTTACAGATTTTTGGGGTAGGTTTTCCCATTACTATCATGTTGGGTATGGTATTGATTTGGATGTACTTAGCTAATGCGCTGGATGTTTTTTCAGTAGTATTAACAGATGGTTTTAGATTAATTAGCCAGATATTAAGGCTATGATTTTATTGGGTGAGCTAAATGGCTGAAGATTCTGGACAAGATAAAACAGAAGAACCCACCGAAAAGCGCATTGCTGACGCCCGGAAAAAAGGCCAAATTCCTCGTTCCAAAGAGTTAAATACCTTTGTTGCCTTGATGACGGCAGCCATTATGCTACTGTTTGTTGGACCGTTTATTGGTAACGGCTTATTAAAATTGATGAAGCAGCAGTTTCAGCTGAGTAGAGAAGTCATATTTGATGAGGCGAGTATCATTATTTTTTTTGAGCAGGTTTTGCTTGATGGAATATTCTTAATATTCCCTCTGGCGATTCCCCTGGTCATTGCGGCATTGATTACACCCATGATGATAGGGGGGTGGAATTTTAGTACTGAAGCTTTAGCGCCTAAAGTGTCAAAGTTGAACCCGATCAGTGGTTTTAAAAAGATGGTCGGTTTAAATGGGGTGGTTGAGCTGTTAAAGGCTGTTTTAAAAACAGCATTGGTGTTTTTTGTAGCAACTAAATTGTTTAATTCGTATTTAAATGAGTTTATGGAGCTGAGTTCACTGCCATTAAAAGGCGCTATTTACAAAACAGTTGATATTGTGTCGTTTGGCTTTTTGATTTTAAGCTCAACTTTGGTATTGGTGGTTGCGATTGATGTTCCCTATCAAATATGGAATACCAATAAGCAATTAAAAATGTCTAAACAAGAAATTAAGGATGAGTCGAAGCAGCAAGAGGGTAATCCTGAGGTAAAAGGACAAATACGTCGCAAGCAGATGGAAATGGCTCAACAAAGAATGATGGAGGAAGTACCCAAGGCGGATGTCATTGTGACTAACCCGGCACATTTTGCTGTTGCTTTAAAGTATGATCCTATGGGGACAGGCGCACCCATATTGGTTGCAAAAGGCGTAGACCTGATTGCAGCTCAAATTAGAAATAGTGCGATAGCTGCTGAAGTTACTTTGGTTGCTGCACCCCCATTAGCAAGAGCCTTATTTTATTCAACAGAGTTAGGGGAAGAGATTCCTAAAGGGCTTTTTCTGGCCGTGGCGCAAGTATTGGCTTATGTTTTTCAGTTAAAAACAGCAACTGAAAATCGTTGGGAAAAACCATCGCCACCTAAGGATTTAAAAGTGCCAAGTGAGTTTAGGCAGCAGTAATACGACTTTAATAGGACAATGACTGAAAATAGTCATGACCTTGGTTTAATGCAGATATCAATATCTTCAGTATATTGGTCAATAGTGGTAAGAAAAATAAAATCATGGATTTTGAAAAAATAGTCAAAACAGTTAAATCAGTTTCTGGGATGGGATTGGGTGCACCGCTAATCATTGTCATGATTTTGTCGATGGTGGTGCTACCGTTACCCGCATTTCTATTGGATTTATTTTTTACTTTCAATATTGCTTTTTCATTAATTATTTTATTAGTAGTGGTTTATAGCCTTAAACCCCTTGAATTCGCTGTTTTCCCCTCGGTTATTTTGATAGCAACCTTGCTTAGGCTGGCCCTGAATGTGGCTTCAACCCGAATCGTTCTGTTAGAAGGGCATGAAGGTGGTGACGCGGCTGGTAAGGTGATTGAAGCGTTTGGTTCCTTTGTTATTGGTGGTAATTTCGCTGTAGGTTTAGTGGTTTTTGCTATTTTAGTGATTATTAATTTTGTGGTTGTTACCAAAGGCGCAGGGCGTGTTGCCGAAGTAGGCGCGCGATTTACCCTGGATGCTATGCCGGGTAAACAAATGGCGATTGATGCCGATTTAAATTCTGGATTGATTGACCAGGAGCAGGCGAGAGAGCGTAGAGCAGAAGTAGCGGCAGAAGCAGATTTTTATGGTTCTATGGATCGTGCCAGTAAGTTTGTCCGAGGTGATGCTGTTGCCGGGATTATCATTTTATTTGTTAATATAATCGGTGGATTGGCTATTGGTGTTGGTCAGCATGATATGAGTTTTGCTGATGCTGGTGAGGTCTATGTATTATTAACCATTGGTGATGGCCTGGTAGCTCAAATTCCCTCATTACTGTTATCAACAGCATCTGCCATAGTGGTAACAAGAGTAAGAGGTAGCGATGAAAATGTAGGGCAACAGGTAAGCTCTCAATTATTTGATGACCCTAAGTCATTGCTTATTACAGCTTCTATTATGGGTTTATTAGGCATTATTCCTGGCATGCCTAATCTGGTGTTTATTTTACTGGCTCTTACTTTATTGGGTGGTGCGTACCTAGTCGATCAGCGGCATAAAAAAGAGCAAGAAGTGGTTTTAGAAAAAATTGCACAAGTTCCGCAGCAACAAGCAGTAGCATCTGAGGTTAAAGAGCTAGGCTGGGATGATGTCATGCCAGTTGATGTGATTGGCTTGGAAGTAGGGTATCGATTGATTCCTCTGGTTGATAAAAATCAAGGTGGCCAATTGATGACCCGAATTAAAGGTGTTCGTAAAAAACTATCTCAGGAATTGGGGTTTTTAGTACCTTCGGTACATATTAGAGATAACCTGGATTTGGCACCAACAACTTACCGGATTTCCCTGATGGGCGTTACCGTAGGAGAAGCGGAGATTAGACCTGAAAAGGAAATGGCCATTAACCCAGGGCAAGTTTTTGGCACTTTGCAAGGCGAAATAACTAAAGATCCTGCCTTTGGCTTGGAGGCTGTCTGGATAGATGGGAGCCAAAAAGATCAGGCACAAACATTAGGCTATACTGTTGTAGATCCGGGAACAGTGGTTGCAACACATCTAAGTCATTTGTTGCAATTAAATGCACATGATTTGTTTGGATATGAAGAAGCTCAAAATATTATGGATAATTTGGCTAAGTCAGCACCTAGATTGGTTGAGGACTTGGTGCCTAAAACATTGGCTTTGGGTGTAATCGTTAAAGTGTTGCAAAACTTATTGCGAGAATCTGTTTCGATTAGAGATATTAGGACGATCGCCGAAACTTTGGCGGAATATGGAGTGAAAAGTCAAGATACTGACATCTTGACATCGGCTGTAAGAGCTTCCTTAGGTCGATCAATTGTCCATGAAATCAATGGGGTGCAAGAGGAGTTGCCAGTTATTACTTTAGATCCAGAGTTGGAACAGTTATTGCATCAGTCTTTGCAAACGGCGGGCGAAAATGGTGCCGGTATAGAGCCAGGGTTAGCAGAGCAAATGCATAAGTCATTAGAAGCAAGTGCTCAAAAAATGGAAATGGAAGGACAGGCAGCGGTACTGCTGGTTTCTTCTTTTGTCAGGCCCTGGTTAGCTAGATTCGTCCGTCATTCAATTTCTGGGTTACATGTGTTGGCATATAATGAAATTCCCGAAGATCGTCAGATTAAGGTGGTTTCAACTGTCGGGCAACGTGCATAGCACGAAAGATATTAAGAATAGGAAGCAGGATGAAGATTAAACGTTTTGTAGCAAAAGATATTCGTCAAGCCATGCGTATGGTTAAAGAAGAGCTAGGCGCTGATGCTGTTATTATGTCAAACCGATCGGTTGAGGATGGGGTTGAAATTGTAGCGGCTAGAGATTTTGATGAAGAATCAGTGCAAAATAAGTTGAATTCACAGAGTGATTCATTAAATACTGCTCCTCGTAAGAAAAATGAATTAACCGATTTTGATGCCGAGCGGAATAGTCTACATGTCATAAGTAGTGCTAGAAAAATGGGGGCTGATGGCGTAGCGCCAAAAAGACCCTTGAATCGTAAGGTTGAGCAGTACGTTGGTTATGCTGAGAAAATAGATTTGGTGAGTAGAGGCACTGAGCAAGAAGTTAGGCAGCCTAGTCGATCAGTTCAAAA
>WTAG01000599.1 GCA_013139755.1 Methylomarinum sp.
CTTGCGTGGTATTATTTTCTATTTCACCAAAAGGCAGTGATTGCCCACAACCTCGCTGATCCATCAGAATAATATGATATTTTTGCGGATTAAAAAAACGACGATGATCAGGCTTAGTCCCGGAACAAGGACCGCCATGAAGGAAAATAACAGGGACGCCTTGAGGATTACCCGATTGCTCTACATAAACGGAATGTGAACCATCTGTTTGAAGAAAAAAACGATGAAAAGGTTCTATTTGTGGATAAAGAGGTTTCATTATTTGTGGTAGGAAATTTATTTAATTAAATCGTAACACAAAGCGGTGGGGAGACTACATCGCAATTACTACCAACATTTCAGCATCATAGTCTACTTTGACCCTAAATTATTCTCCAGAGTTTAATAAAACCTGCTTACCCTCTAATTTTGCAATCTCTGATTTCATTTTAGTGTGTTTCTCTGTCACCAGACTCACCTTTTCAGCATTTGCAATAAAATAAAAAACAGCAACCGACCTGTTTAAATACCCCCAAGCAACTTGCCAACGACTTTGCACCTCATAGAGCTGCCCTATCTCTAAAAGAGTCATTGCAAGACTTGAAAGAGACAGATTCTTTTTATAAATCGACAAGGCTTGCTGCAAATAGACTTCAGATTCCTCATAATCACCTTGCCGCAACAATAATTTAGCCTGGAAGCGTAGCAAACGCGCCTCTCGATCGGTATTTTTATTAGCAGATATTTTTAGGGCATTAGCATAGCGTAGCGTCCAAAGTGATTCATCCAGCTTTTGAACAAAAGCGATCTCCGTTCGACAGGCAATGACAGCTATCTGAATAGCATCAGGAATAGTAACAAGCTCAACCCCGTCAAACTCTGGCAATAACGTCTGCAAAAGTCTCTCTGCCTCAGTCATTTGTTTTTGTTGCATTGCCACTAGCGCATAAAGCAAGGTAAGTCGTGGCTGATAGCTTTTCAACGCATCTATTTTTACAATATCGTCTGCCAGACTTAAATGTCTATGAGCAGATTGACTGTCATGTACAGCCAAGGCCACTTCGACCAGGTTTATATGGCTAGTTAGAGCACCTAGCCGATCATCTATGCCTTGATAAAGAGATAAGGCATGATTAAATAACTGCCGCGCTCTAGCCCAATCTTTATCCATATAGGCTTGCATAGCGTCATCTGTATAGTTTTCTGCATTCCATAACAGGGTCGGTTTGCTTACAGGGCTTCCCCCACAACTACTAAGAGCGAGACAAAACAAAACTAAATAGAACCTATTCATAACTGGAATGTGGTGCTATCAATTGCTTAGCTGTTGGTGTTGAATTATTTTTAGACAATGGCCATGTGTTTTGGACACTGTCTAATAATCGCCCCGTCTTAGACAATGTTTGCTTTGCATCTAAAGCCACACCGGGTATATTTTGTAACTCGCCATTTATCAACGTTAATGCTGTGTTTGCCTGTGCAATAATCTGCTGCAACTCTTTCACCATCTCAGGAAGACTTTTAGATGCGTCTCGTGCTTCATGAGTCATATACTTTGCATCTCGTAATATAGGTTCAAGCTGTACCAGCCTTTGTTTAGCAATACTGATAATACCTTCTGCTTCAGACAATATTTCAGCACCAGACTTTACAACCACCTTTAACTCTTTTTCTACACCCTGATCAAATACCGCCGCGCCCAAAACCCCATGCCCTGTAGCAATTTGTGCAATGATTTCATGTACATTGCCTAAGGTTTTCTCCAGCTTTGGCAAAAACTCTTCAACTTTAGCTAACAAGCTTTTGTTATTTGCTGATTGAATAAGACTGGCAATATCCAGCAACAAATCATTTAATGAGGGGGTTTCTTCTACCGGGATTGTAGAGCCAGCCACTAACATGGGCGCATCAATTGATTCAGACTCTATTTCAATCAGCGCATTACCGATATTGGTCAATCGGTTCACTAGCGCTGTTGCCCCCGTTCTAATAAATTTTCGATGTTGCTCATAAACTTCAATAGTCACTCGAATTTTATGATCTTGAGCAAGACTCAGATTTGATACCATCCCAACCTCTGTCCCCAACGCTTTAACAATACTTCCAGTGCTGATACCTTCGCTACTGTTAACTTCAATATAAAAATTCACCCGCTTTTCAAATAAATGCTGGTTTTTTACGCTGATCAGAATAAAAAACAAAAACAATACAAAACCAGAAAATACAAAAAGGCCCACCATCCGCTCACGATGATTATATGTATTATGGTGTATATAATGCCCGGAACTGCCTTCAGGACCTGTACTCATATCATCACTCGACTTAAATCTCTAAAAAACGCTTAATAACGCTTTAACTTCACTATCTTCACTTTCAACAAATGCCTGCCAGCCATTGAAATTCAATATTTTATGTTCTGAAATAAAAACAATCTGATTCGCATGTTTCTCCAGAAAACGAGGATATTGCAACCCTCCTATCATACATATGGTTCTATCCTGTTTATATTTACCCAATAATATAGCCATTTTATGTCTTTCTTTGGCTCCCAGATCATTAAACGGCACATCCATAATGAGTAATAATGGCTCAAGAATCAAGGCACGTGCCAAAGCAAGTTGCGCTCGCTGAAAACTATTCAGCATTGCCGGGTAGCTTGTCGGCTCAAAATGACAATCTAATGCTGTTAGCAACGTTCTCGCTTTAACAGCCGTTTCACTAAACGGCAAATTCAAATGATAAAGTACCGGTAACATCACATTCATCAGTGCGTGCTGCGCCGATAACAAAGGAGAGGCCCCGGACATATAACCTATCTGAGAACGAAACTTTCGCCATTCCAGTTGATCAAGTTCACAAAGCTGTTGTCCAAAAATCTCTACTTTACCTTGCTCTGGTTTTGAAATACCGGCCAACATTAATAAATAGGCTCTTAATTGAGCACGGTTTGGCCCCACCAGACAGGTGAGCTCAGATTGCTGTAGCTGACAAGTCAAAGAAGGAAAGCTCAAATGGCTCTCTGCTGCAGAGGGGATCGCATCTTCGGCTGTGACGACAGTATTGTTCATAGTGTAAAAATTATAAAATAACTATCAACTAAAAATAAAAATACAATACTCCTGACCACAGCCTTATGCATCTGTTCGGATACCTGAATCGGTGAATTTTGCACTGAAAGCCCATGAAAACAAGCAATCGTTCCGACTATCAGGCCAAACAGCAGATTTTTTATCATAAATCTGAAAAGGCTATCGATGGTCACCAAGTTTAACAATTCCGATAATGACTCCTGCGCTGATATATCATAGATAAGCACACTAAAAAACATTCCGAACATCAACATAATAGCCGAGAAATAAAGCGCCAGTGTGACTTGACTAATGACCATGCAAATTATTCTGGGCAATACAAAATAATCATCTACATTAATACCCAGATATTGTAAGGGCTCAATTTCACCTGCCATTTTGGTGTTACCCAGATCGACAACAATACCCGAACACGATCTTCCAACCATGACAACGCCAGTGATCAACGGCCCCATCTCACTCAGCACCAGTCTGGCAAGAATTTCTACAAGATCCTTGGCACCAGTGATAGACACAATAATAAAGACCAGTTGTGAGGCTATGCTAATGCCAACTACTATGGCCAGAAATGAAATAATGGCAATGGCATTTATACCATTCAAAATGAGTTGGTCCAGAAAAACTGAATACACCGCCCGATTAAAAATATTGCGGTGAGGCTGCCACACAGAGAGTGCTCGTAGCAGAAAATATGTTAAGTCAATTATATAGAAGAATAACCCTATACAGCGACGACCAATCCAATCAATAAATTTCATTATCTAAGCCGTATCAGCAATCCTCGTATATTACCAAGTATTAATACATTAACATATACAAAATAAGCTTGGCAACTATCACAAGGGGCGGAACTTTAGCCTGACGTCCAAGTTACCGAATTTATACCATGCGCATTCCTAATCAACTAAAACAGGAACGATAGTCACCAGTAATAAAGTTGTACCCATCGTTGCCAACGGCAACAGAATTTTTTCGTGTCGATACCAGAAACTATTACCTTCTAGTCTGGCTTTAGCCATTTCCTGATAGCCAACCACTTGCCGGGTCAACAAGTGATTAAGAGCAACAGGCGGCGTAAGGTAACCCAGTTCAAAAGAAACCAAAGCAATCATCCAGAAGTGTACCGGGTTTATGCCATTATTATAGGCTATTTGTGCCACCGTACCTGACACCAGAACAACCGCACCAAAAGGATCCATAATCATACCAATACCAACCATCACCATGACCAAAAAACCCAGCGTCATCCAGGTTGAGGCAAAGGATTCCGGAATATTTTCCAGCACACCCGAACGCTCAATGACACCACCAAGTGCAAAGGAAAGCCCCATCAATAATAATAAGGCCCCTATGTGCACACTGGACTCAGATGAAGCCATTCTTATGCTGTATTCAAATTTATGTCCCTGTTGTTCTGAAGCTGCGATTTGAACCATCTTAACAAAGAATTTTTCGTAAACAATTAACCCAAGAATAATGACTGGCAGCATCACTGGAGCAGAAAACTCATCCATGCTTACATTTAACAGAAGAAAATAACTCAACAAGATCAATACTACAATTAAGCCATAAGGCAACAAAGGAACCAATGCTCGCAAAAATGGTTTATACGCTTCTTGTACAGGAGCCAAGTGCATTTTTTCACGTTTCGTTATCCATGCAAAAACAAAGAAAACCAGCGCTGTGGTCATAAAGGTTTTCAAACCCCAGTGAAAAAGCTGGTCTGTGACCACCTCTTTATTTAAAGCGGCGATCAAAACCACCAATAAACAAGGACGTAGTACAACTCCGGCACTTCCCGTCATAGCCGTTGCAGCCAGAGCCAGTTGCCTGCGCGCCCCAGCCCGACGTAACTCCTCATAAACAATGGTTCCCATGGCTATAATAATAATACCCGAAGCCCCTGTATAAGCTGTCGGTACTGCCATCACAACAATAGCCACAAAAGCCAGCAACTCAGGTGACATGCGCCAAGGGATAAAAACCTTAAACACTAAATCACCCAATTGGGTTCGCTTTAATAACATGCCGATCCAGATGTACAGGCCAATATTAAGAAACAAGCCAGCCTGATCAAACAGCAGACTAAAAAATATGGCAGGCCCCGCACTATGCCCTTCGATCAGAAAAAAGTACACGCCAACAACAAAAGTCATAAAAATATACAGCGGAATAGCCAGCATAGCATGTAGAGTACTGCCATCTGTTTGATAACCTTGCTGCGGCTTAATCAATTGAAAAAGGCTAACCGCCGTTAAAATAGCAAAGCCCAGAATCAGCAATAGATAGACTTCAGGATGGTCAACGGCTGTTGCTGATTTATAAATACTGTCTCTATAGTAGCTGGCAGATAACAGCAAAATAGCATTACCCAGCAATTGAGCCACAGAGGAAACATAATGATCCTGTAGCGTTATCACCGGTTTAAAAGCAATATGATACTGCTTGATGCTACAGGTAATTGCACAAATAAAAATCATCAATAGTAATAGCATGCGCTGTTTTTCAAACGCTAACAGGCTAATACTGGCAACATGAGTTTCTATGGTACGAAAAACCATCACTGAAGGGGTTACTCTTGCCTGGTTTTGTTTTGCTACCTGATGTTTTTCAGCACAGAGTGATTGCGAGTTTTCTAATGAGATAAGCGCCGCTTCACGATCAAAAGGCTCGGCATCGAACAGATCCTCTAAGCCCTCCAGACTCTCTACCTCAACTTCCAGCTTTTCCAGCGCAATTTCAATATCTCGGTCGGGATCACAATCGGGAATTGGAATATCAGCTCTAAGGGTAAAATAATCATGCCAGATCAGCT
>WTAG01000180.1 GCA_013139755.1 Methylomarinum sp.
TTGATTGAAGGTGATGCAGGTGATTATTGCGGCTCAAGAATGGTTGCTGGCACAATTGCTGTCATGGGTAATACGGGGCGTAACTTAGGTTATGCAATGCGTAGAGGGACGTTACTATTATGGAACCAGCCTCAGTTATCAGCGACTTTTAATGATTGCGGATCACATACTTTAGCTTTTTTACCGATCTTATTTTCATCCTTTAAGAAAATTAATTCTAAGTTCGCGCAAGAGTCAGCAAGTTTTAACCGTGTTCAGCGTTATGCGGGTGATATGTCTGAATTGGGACGTGGTGAGGTTTTAGTTAGGATATAGAAGAGTAGAAGAAAGGTTCATTACAATACTGAGCCAAAACTGATAATAGAAATTCTCTCCGATTCTACCAAACGCAAGGATCGTGCAGAAAAGATCCATAACTACCGTAAATTAGATAGCTTGCAAGACTATGTTTTAGTAGCTCAAGATTGTCAGCGTGTTGAAACTTATAGCCGCTCTCAATCTTGGGATTTAGCCCTGTTTACCCAAGAAGATGATAGCTTTAGCTTTGAATCTGTAGGGTTGAATTTAACATTGGCAGAAATCTATCAAGATGTTGAGTTTGATGGTTAAATACTTTAACCGGGTGTAGGGCGTGAAAGTTAAGCGTATTCAATCACTTGTCACCAATTATGCTCATAAAATGTCGAATTACGCTTTCGCTTATCCAGCCTACGGTACTATCTTCTTGTGATATTTGTAATGTTTATTCAGAGAGTCTCCCTAAGCTACTCCTATCCGCTAACTTCTGATGATTAATATATTTTCCTTAACTTAAGTCTTTCGTTTAGTTTTAAAAAAATAATGAGTGATAAAAAAATAATAGATACTTCCAATTTAAGAGGTGATTTCTTTGGTGGCTTAACGGCGGGTGTAGTTGCTCTTCCTTTAGCTTTAGCCTTTGGTTTGCAATCAGGGATGGGCGCTATTGCTGGGCTGTATGGCGCAATTGCCATAGGTATGATTGCCGCATGGTTTGGTGGTACACCGACACAAATTAGTGGGCCGACAGGACCTATGACAGTGGTTTCAGCGGTGGTGATCTCAACAGCAATAGATGCGCATGGGGGAAGTCTTGAAGCCGCGTTGGGCAGTATTATAGCCATTTTTTTACTTGCTGGTGTTTTTCAAATTTTACTCGGCGTTTTCAAGATAGGTCAATATATACGTTATATGCCTTATCCGGTAGTGTCTGGTTTTATGAGCGGGATAGGCGTTATTATTATCGTGTTACAGATTTTTCCTTTTCTAGGGCATACTTCCCCTAAGAAAATCCTAGATATCTTCTCGGAACTGCCCTCAATTATTCATGATATAAATATTGCTTCGATTGCTTTAGCCATAGCAACTATTGCAACTATCTATCTTTTCCCTCGAATCACTAAGTTGATACCCAGTCCTTTGGTAGCATTGGTTGTATTAACTATTGTTTCTACTCTAATAGGCTTAGATGTCAAAATTATTGGCAACATTCCAGAAGGCTTGCCTACATTGCAATTAGAGTCTTTAGTAGGTGTGGATTTGAGTCATCCAATGTTGATCATTATCCCAGCATTAACACTTGCTGCTTTGGGAACGATTGATTCATTACTGACATCAATTGTTGCCGATAATATGACTAAAACACGGCATAGTAGTAATCAAGAATTGATAGGCCAGGGACTAGGTAATATGGGGGCTGCAATGATAGGCGGAATTCCAGGTGCAGGAGCAACTATGCGAACTGTGGTTAATATTAATTCTGGAGGTAAAACGCGAATTTCTGGTGTGATTCATAGTATTGCCTTACTCATTGTTCTATTAGGTGCTGGTGCTTATGCTAAATTAATTCCATTACCTGTATTAGCAGGGATTTTAATTACCGTGGGTATTGGAATTATTGATTACAAAGGCTTTAGACATATTCCTCATGTGCCTAAGACTGATTCAATTATTATGCTGGTTGTTCTAGTGATGACAGTCTTTGTTGATTTGTTGCAAGCAGTTGCTGTAGGTATGGTGCTGGCATCTGTGTTGTTTATGAAGAAGATGAGCGACATAGTGGAGCAGAAGTATTCTACGGGTTCGGTTGATAGTTTTGCTCATGAAGAAGCCTGGGATGATGAAGCAAGTATCTCAAGTAAAGTACGTGAACAGGTTTATATTAAACATTTTGACGGCCCCATTTTTTTTGGTTTTGTTTCCAGGCTTGAAGAAAGGCTGAGTGCTTTACCAGGAGTAACTGTAGTTATAATACGCATGCGTCAAGTACCTTATATTGATCAATCAGGTATCTATGCGATTGAAGATGCTGTTATCGCTTTAAAAGAAAAAGGTATTATTGTACTAATGACGGGGATTCAGGAGCAGCCTAAAGACATGTTCAGAAATGTAAGGTTAATCCCTAATTTAATACCAGAAGCGCATTTGTTTGCAGATTTCTCTCAATGTATTTCTCAGTTAGAGGCGGGGACAGTACAAGCAAACCCAGAAAAAGAGGAAAGTATCGTTTGGAAAAAGTGATTTAGAAGTAATGATGATTCTTGGTACGACTTGTAAGTGGTACCAAGAACATTGAAATGCTTTAGATTTTTCCGTCTAAGCCCATTTGGAAATACTTGTGGGTGATTTTATCTTGGTTATCT
This sequence comes from Methylomarinum sp., assembly GCA_013139755.1. The sequence continues at coordinate 2,661 of WTAG01000180.1, forward strand.
AATAACCAATCAATATCAGGTGTATTTGTCATTGCTTTGTGAATCGCTTGTGCTGTCGCTTTGCGATGAATATCAAACAAGATTTGGTGATCCAGATTGTCATCAGTTGCAACACTTGGGTTTAGCCAGACCGAGCAAATAATGCCCAAATCATTGGCTTTTTCTTTTGGAATATCGCCTGCACGAACAGCATCTAAAACACCGTTAGCAATAGCAGCCTGAACAGTACCAATTAAAATATTGGTATAACGCGAGTTATTAACAGTAACTTTACTTACCATCAGTGTAACAGGGCGTACTTGAATATCCGTATTTAAAATAGCAAAAACTTTTGAATGGCCCTTAGCTTGGTCACCGGTTAAAGTGGCCAGTGCAGTACCAACAGGACCATCCAGTTCACCGATTACAATTTCAGGTTCAGCTGCTGTACCAGGAGGTCCACCTGCAACAAGTGATTCGCCCGTACGCATAATAATTCTTTCGCTCATGATGTCTCCAAAAAAACATAAAATAATTTGAACCCATTAGAATAACATGAATTAATAGAATGTTGGATAAGAAGTTAACAACAACCAATCATAGTAGAGATATTGCAGGGTTAAAGTATATTTACCCTGTTCTTTCCAGAAGAGCTGGAGGTTTGTCTATAGGTATTAATTTTAATATTAATAATGCATGCAATTGGCGTTGTGTTTATTGTCAAGTGCCAGATTTATCACGCGGAACATCACCTAAGATGGATTTTTTCCTGTTAGAAAATGAGTTAAGGTTCTTTC
>WTAG01000510.1 GCA_013139755.1 Methylomarinum sp.
AGAGGTGATCGATACCTTTCTACCGGGGTATTTCCTAGTTAACAGTATTTGAAATTTTGTCGATAAAAGTAGGAGGGGCCTATTGGCCGCGACTGCTCTTGATCTTATTCCTGATCCTGACGCGGCTCAATAAGAGCCTCTTACCAATATAAATAACTCAAAATTTTATATGGCTATGAACTAACCACAGGTTAAATAAATAAAGATAGATTGGAAATGATGTTGTTTTTATGGGTAGGAGGGGCCTCCAGGCCGTGACCGAGACAAGATCAAGAGCTGCCGCGGCTAGAAAGCCCCTCCCACTTAAAACCTCATGTTTTTTAAATTAAGTTTGGTTTTAGTCATTACTTTTCTTCAACCTCTGGCTTGTTTATAGTCATGAAATTTTATTGATTTTTAATAAACCTGTGGTTTGTATAGATGTGAAATATAAATTTTTGTGGCATAAAGCATTAAAAATTTGATTATGATGCCATTTAATTTAACTTGGCTATGACTCAAACGCAGGTTAAAACAAGATGAGAGTCTGGAATGCTGTAGAGCGGACTTCAGTCCGCTATCATTTAACATAACGATCTTTATGGCGGACTAAAGTCCGCTCTACAGTAGGCAAGCTGTGTTTAGTTTATAGCTATTTAATTTAATGGCTATGAACTAAACACAGCTTGTTTTTTGGAAGTGAGGCTTTATCCTAGCATGATTCATGCTAAGCTAAAGAGGCTGTGAAAGCATTGGGTTTTAGCCCCCCCCCTCTTTGGAAAAGAGGGGCTGGGGGAGATTTTATTATAAAAACAATTCATTTAATATCAATCGGTTATTGTTTTATACCCCCCCCCCTTTTTAAAGCATAGGTATCTACACAAGTTTTATGAAAGCAGCTGTAACCTAGAGTTTGTGCTCTTAAGCCCTCGCCCCAAGCGGGGAGAGGGTTGGGTGAGGGGAGTCAAATAATTCTCTTCTTCAAATTTTTCTTTTCTTTTAAAGATAAAAGAATGAGGAATAGAGAGCTGTATTTTTATTCCCCTCACCCAAACCCTTTCCCTGCCTGGGGCGAGGGCTTAAAGAAGCAGGCGTTGTAACTACAAACTCCTCAGTTTAAGATGATTATCTTTTTGCTCTAATTCTGCATAGCAAAAAAGAAAATACTTGTGTAGATACCTATGCTTTTAAAGAAAGAAATCTTGGGGGCTTGCCCCCGAGTCAGACTAATGTCGTTAAACTCGGTTCGCTTGCGGCCGAGTTTTTTATAGGGGGAGGGCAAAATCAGAATACTTTCACAGTCTCTAAAGTCTCACTTCTACCTTGAAAATTATTTTGGTCATTAAGAACCTATTTTCAACCCAACCTATGGTTTGTTCATACTCATGTTTAATTTTAGGTTTTTAGTGCTAATACACGTTTTTCTTTGCATTAACCCGGTTAATGCACTAGAAAACATCAGCTTTAAAGTTGAGAAAATTGAAACTAAAAACTGGCAGTTACACAGCCTCAGTATTGCCTTATCAGGCTTACAAAATACCTCTCAACAACTTACCCTATTAATTAATAAAATAGCATTGCCAGCTCCTTTTTCAGGTATTAACTTTGCAGATATTCAATGTGATAAATTTACTTGGCAAGATAAAAAAATTGATTGTGAAAAAGGAACTGCGAAACTTAAAGCAAAGACTTTTTATTCTGGTACTTTTGATTTTAGCTTTAGCTTATCGGAACAAAAAAGCAGTTTTAGTATCAAAGGTATTAAATTAGCAAAGGGAAGGATTTCTTTAACCGCTAAAGAACAAGGTGAAAACTGGTCTGTATCAATTAATACCAGAAATTTAAGTATTAAAGATTTACATACTTATTTCGCGAAAGAAATGGAATTAATTGAACAGGTAACTAGTGGTAGTGTAACGGCAGAAATTAAAGCAAGCGGTAATAGGCAAGGGTTTAAGACAGTATTAATCAATGCAATGTTTAAACAATTATCTTTGCAAGCAAATCAGGGAGAAATAATAACGGAATCTGTTGATTTAGAATGGAATCTACAAGCAAAACTCAATAATGCCGAATGGCAATGGCACAATAGAAATAAAATTAAGCAAGGCGAGTTGTATATTGAGCCTGTTTATTTGAAAATTGAACAAAAAACACCCACTTTAATGGCAAAGGGAGTTTGGTCCGAGCAAGGGAATATTACTTTGCAGGAGATAGAACTTATTCATCCTGAAGTTATAAGGCTACAAACACTAGGACAGATAAAATATAAGTCTCACTTTAGTGTGGATAATACTCATATTTCTACTGAAATTATTAACCTGGAATCTTTTGCAAAACAATATATTTTACCTTTTATTGAACAAACAGAATTTGAAGGGATTAAATTAAAGGGACACTTGAATGCTGAAATTGATATCCAGCAATCAACTGTGACCCAGGTTTCCGTTGGGGTTAAATTACTCTCAATGTTAGATGATAAAAAGCGCTTTTCCAGTAAAAATTTAACAGGCACGGTCAATTGGTCAAATGATATAGCTTTTAATAAGGCGTCAGAAATATTTTGGGAGCAGTTAACAGTAAAAGCCATACCCATTGATGCAAGTCAGTTAAAGTTTCTTTTTAAACAAAAGCAGCTTACTCTATTGGAACACAGCTCCCTCCCTTTATTGGGGGGGAGTTTAGACATTACACAGTTCAATTGGCAGGGAGCTACAGAGGGAGAGTCTAAAGTGTATTTTGAAGGTAATATTCATCAGCTATCCTTAGAGAAACTAACCTATGCTTTAGATTGGACGCCACTTTCAGGAAATATAAGTGGTTATATACCAGGTGTTACTTATCAGGATAAAACCTTAACCATAGATGGGGAGTTACAGGTCAAATTATTTGGTGGCATCATTAAAATTAATAAATTATCTTCATCAGGCATGTTGACTGATTTTTCCAGATTTTCCATGGATATGGAAATAAATAACCTGGATTTACTGCAGATAACCCAAAAATTTAAGATGGGTGGCATGGAGGGGCGTGTTTCAGGGTTTATTAGTGATTTGTATTTAGAAAATTGGCAGCCTGTTACTTTTTACGCCTGGTTAGGAACGCCAGAAAATGATCATTCAACACATCGTATCAGCCAAAAAGCAGTAGAAAACATTGCCAGTATAGGGGGCGGCGGAGCAGCCGATATTATTTCAAAAGGATTCCTGGGGTTTTTTGACAGCTTTAATTATGATCGCCTGGGCTTTGGTTGCTATTTGCATCAAGGCGTCTGTCAATTAATGGGAGTAGAAGCGGCTGAGCAAGGGTATTATTTAGTCAAAGGGAGCGGAATACCTAGAATAGATATTATGGGGTATAACACTCAGGTTGACTGGAGTGTTTTAATGCAACGATTATCCCGAATATCTTCAACAGAAGACGTAGTTATAGAATAATAAACGTAACTATTCAGCGTATTTTTATACCATTAAATCAAATGGTTGAGGTATTTGTAGGATGGGGCACACGAAGTGTGCTCCATCATTATGTGTGATGATGGGAAGGTAAACTTTGCTCATCTTAGCTAATATCAATGATTTAGGCTATGTCACCGTTAAGTGTTGGTTTTTAAAAGAACTTATTTTTTCAATTGCTTTAAGAATGTGATGAAATGCTGCTTAAAACTAGGCAGATTAAGCTTTCAAAAGTTTTGAGTTATATTTTCCACACTTAACGGTGAGATAGCCATGATTTATGATGTTTAAATACGCTGAATATAGTTACAAAAAACAAGTAATATTCCTTGTTAAAACTGTAAGTATTTCTTTTGCGCCATAATTCACAGACACGCCTAATTTTTTAAGCTATGCTTTAGTCATATTAGATTTATAGTTGACATAAATAATTATGTATAGCAAAAAAAATAAAAACTATAACCATGGATTTACACTTATAGAATTGTTGGTCACTATAGCCATTGTTGGAATAATGATGAGTATTGCTATCCCCAGCTTTACTCAAACAATAAGAAATAGTCGATTAACTACAACCGCTAATGAATTAATTACAGCACTTAGTCTAGCTCGTGGTGAGGCAATAAAGCGTGGAGAGCAAGTTGTTGTCAGAAAAACGGGGGCAAACTGGGAAGATGGATGGCAGGTGTTTGTTGATGTTGATAGAGATGGGCCAGCATCAGATGCAAATGTTTTTAATGATGATGCTGATACAGATCTTTGTGAAGATGGTGAAGATTGTTTGCTGAGAGTTTATTCTGCATTACAAGCTTCTTTTACCTTACGAGGTAACAATAATTTTATCAATTTTATTCGTTATCAGCCAGATGGGCTAAGTAATAATATGGGAAGCTTTGCAGTTTGTGATAACAGTGATGGTAATAATGTCCCTGAAGCAAACACCTCTAGGTTAATTATAGTGAATCGTGTTGGAAGAGTTCGTATGGGTGTTGATGGAGACAATAATGGCATTCCAGAAAAAGATGATGGCAACAATTTAACTTCTTGTACCGTACCATAGCTTATGAAAAAAAATACTGGATTTACCTTAATTGAAGTTTTAATTTCCATGTTAGTTTTAGCTGTTGGTCTATTAGGCCTTGCCGGTCTACAAGCGACGGGACTTAGAAATAATCTTAGTGCCTATAACCGAAGTCAAGCGACACAAATGGCATATGATTTGACGGATAGAATGCGAGCTAACCCAGCTGATACCAATAATTTAGCGGCTAGCACTTATTTAACTATTGTTCCGACAGCAGCCGATGCTCAAGCAGCTTGCGAACAAGTTGCAAATACCTGTACACCTGCTCAAATGGCACAAAACGACCTTTTTCTTTGGAATAGGGATGTAACAACAGTTTTGCCAATGGGACAAGGAACCATTGCTTTTGCGAGTTCAGTGTATACGATTACAATTAATTGGGATGATAATAGAGATGGTAATAGAGATACTGATGATCCAAACTTTCAAATGAGTTTCCAGTTATGAAAAAATGTTGCATAAATAGAAATCAACAGGGGATGACCTTAATAGAGATTATGGTTGCTATGGTTTTAGGTATATTTTTGTTAGGAGGCATAATGCAGATTTTTCTTGCTAGCAAACAGACTTATCGTATGCAGGAAAATTTGTCCAGAATGCAAGAAAATGGCCGGTTTGCTATGGGGTTTCTTACTAAAGATATTCGTATGGCTGATTATATGGGATGCTTAAGAACTGGCTTAGGTAATATGACAAATAAACTGGACTCAACTGATGCTGATTATGATGTGACTTTACATTCTTTTACTGGCCTCAATGGCATTGGTGGTACAAATGGCGCTGCGGGTGCTAATTTAGCATTAGATTCCCCTGATTCAATTATCTTGAAAGGCGCTTATGATGTTGGGATTCGTGTAGTTGAGCCTTATATGATTAACACTGCGGCAAATATTAAAGTCAGTACTTCTGATGGTTTAGCTCTATATGATATCGTTTTGGTTAGTGACTGTTCATCATCTGATGTTTTTGAAATTACTACAGATCCTACAACAGGTGCGGGTGCAGAGGTTGTGGTGCATAATGGTGGTAATGTTGCTGAAGGACCTGGAAATTCAGATCAATTACTTTCAAAAACTTATAAGGGTGATGCATCCATTTTTAAGTTTCAAACTTATATTTATACTGTTCAAAATAATGCATTAACTAAACAAGATTTGTCTGAAACGAATGAATTGGTAGAAGGGATTGCAAATATGCAGATTTTGTATGGTTCTGATACTAGTGGTGACAGTACTGCAGATCACTATGTTACTGCTAATTTGGTTCCAGATATGTCTCAAGTAGTCAGTATTCGTGTGAGTTTACTAGTTGTTTCAACTGATGATAATTTAACAAGCGAGCCAAGAGCTTACACTTATAACGGCGTAACGACAACGCCTGCTGATAGGCGATTAAGGCGTGTCTTTTCTTCAACCATTGCCATACGTAATCGACTACCTTAGTTTAAGGTGATATCTATGAAAAATAATGTTATTACAGAAAAAAGTCAGACTGGAGTGGTGCTAGTTGTTAGCCTGGTTATGTTGTTATTGTTAACCCTAATTGGCCTTACTGGAATGCAGACCACTAGTTTAGAAGAAAAAATGGCGGGTAATATTCGAAATCAAAACCTGGCTTTTCAGGCAGCAGAATCTGCTTTACGAGCGGGGGAAGCTGTTTTGACGCAAGCAACTCTACCCTCGTTTAATGATACCAATGGTATGTATGCAGAAGATTCTGCTGCAAGTATTTTTGATGATTTAACTGGAACCTCAGTATGGGCGGCAGCTACAACAGTAACCTATAGTACGGGGACTCTAACTAATATTGCTGAAGACCCAGAGTATATTATTCAGAAAATGCCATCGGTTGGTGGCAGTGGCTCTAGTTTAGATGCGACTAGTTTTACAACTTCAGAATATTTTCGGGTGACTGCTATGGGGAAAGGTGGTGATACAGCTGCTGTAGCTGTTGTACAATCAATTTACAAACGTTAAACCAATTAACTTTCTTTATTAAGGAGTTTTCAATGTTTCCTTCATTATTTAATAAACAATTTTCTGTTAGAGCCAGCTTGATGGGGTTAGTTTTTGGGTTGATTATTTCTCCACAGTTATTGGCTGCATTGTCTGTTGCGCAGACACCTTTGTTTTTAACTCAGTCAGCTAAACCCATTGTTATGCTAAATATCTCAAATGATCATCAATTGTATTTTAAGGTATTTGATGATTATTCAGATCTGGATGGTGATGGGGTTCCTGAAACTACTTATAAACATACTTTTGATTATTACGGTTATTTCGACAGTTACAAGTGTTATAACTACAGTACTAGTAATAACCGTTTTGAACCTGCGTCAAATAATACAGATAAATATTGTGCTGGAAATTGGAGTGGCAACTTCCTTAATTGGTCCAGTATGGCCAGAATCGATACTATCCGTAAAATTTTATATGGTGGATTTCGATCCACTGATAATGCGACAACAGTCCTAGAAAGAACTTACCTTCCAAATGATGCTCATAGTTTTGCCAAATTTTATGATGGTACTGATTTAACAACTTTAACGCCATTTACGGCTGCTGAAACAGCTAATGGTATTACGCTTTGTAATACTACCGTTAATAACGGTAATGCTTTATCTCAAAATGTAACTGATAGCCCTCTAATTAGAGTAGCAAAAGGAAACTATATTTTATGGGCTTCAAATGAGCGTTGGCAGTGTCGTTGGGATGAAGAAAAAAGTGCTTCTAATGGCAATAATGTTGCATCTTCAGGTATTAATGCTGCAAGTAGTAACCCACAGAAATCAAGTAAAGGTCTAGGTGAGGATGATTATATTGCTCGAGTTAAAGTTTGTGCTAGTACTGGGCTAATAGGGACTGAAGAATGTAAAGTCTATAATGATGGTACAACAGATACTTTGAAACCAATAGGTTTATTACAAACTTATGGTGATGAAGATAAAATAAGTTTTGGGTTAATGACGGGGTCCTATAAGAAAAATAAATCCGGGGGGGTGTTACGTAAGAATGTAGGTGTTATGACTGATGAAATTAACGTTTCTACCGATGGTACTTTTAAAACTACACCTGCGGCAGGGGGTATTATTAATACCCTGAATAAATTTAGGCCTTATGGATACAGTCATAATAATGGTGTTTATAATAGCGGCGATAATTGTTCTTGGGGCTTAAATAGTTTTAATAATGACCAATGTCGTAATTGGGGGAATCCTCAGTCAGAGATTCTGTTGGAATCATTGCGTTATTTGGCTGGAAAGAATGCTTCCAGTACTTTTAATACCGATGATACAAGTAGAATTTCAGGTTTAACAACAGCTACTTTTACAGACCCTATTCCAAGTGATCAATGGTGTGCGCCATTGAATGTGATTCAATTTAATGCTAGTACCACTTCTTATGATGGAGATGAGTTATCCTCTGTTACGGACCTGGGGGCGACGGGAATAGATGCTTTGACTGATATTGTCGGTGTAGGGGAAAACATACCTGGTAACAGTTATTTTATTGGTGAGAATGGAACGGATAATAATCAGTTATGTACGGCTAAAACAGTAACAGATTTAAGTGATGTAAGAGGTACTTGTCCTGATGCACCACGTTTGTCAGGTTCTTATCATATTGCTGGTTTGGCTCATTATGCCCATACTAACAGTATTCGTACAGACAGAACTGATGATCAATTAGTAACGACCTATGGCGTGGCTTTGTCACCTGCTGTACCAAGAGTTATTGTTCCTGTACCAGGGGGTAGTGGAAATAGTATTACTATTTTGCCCGCCTGTAAAAACTCTTCAGTAGGCGGAAATTGCGCCATTGTTGATTTTAAAATCGTTGCGCAAACTGACGATGGAACTACTGCTAATGGTTTACTGTATGTTAACTGGGAAGATAGTGAGCAGGGTGGTGACTTTGATCAGGATATGTGGGGGGTTCTTTCTTATTCTATTACTTCAACATTAGCTACTATATCAACAGATGTGATCGCACAATCTACACCTTATGCTATGGGGTTCGGCTACGCAATAGGTGGCACAAGTCAGGATGGTTTTCATGTTCATTCTGGAATCAATAGTTTTAATCATGTGGATGCTGGTACTGTTACGGGGTGTTCTAACTGTACCACAGGGAATGCGGTAACTTCTTATACTTATTCTGTCGCAACATCAAGTGCGACACTTCTAGAACAGCCTTTATATTATGCCGCAAAATGGGGCGGCTTTGTTGATAGTAATGATAATGGAACTCCTGATGTTACAGCAGAATGGGATTCTGATGGAGATGGAAAACCAGACCGGTATTTTGTGGCGATTGATCCACAAGATCTTGCAACTTCATTAGCTGCAGCTTTATCAGATATTTTATTGACTAGTGGTTCATCTGCTTCGGTAGCAACAAACTCAACCCGTCTTGATAGTAATACTGTTATTTATCAGGCTAAATTTAATAGTACAGATTGGACAGGCCAATTTTTATCTTTTGCAATTAATTCAAACGGTGGCATAGCGACGACTCCATCTTGGGATGCGGGGGCAATATTAACGACACAAGGATTAGCTAATCGCTCAGTCTTTAGCTATAACCCAACAATTGTAAGTGGTTCCGTAGTGGGAGGGGTAGAGTTTGATCATGCTGATTTAAGTGTAACTCAGCAAGGTTTGCTTACAGCTAATCAGGTTGAATATTTAAAAGGTGAGCAATCACAAGAACAGCCTACTGGAATACTAAGGCAAAGAAAGGGAACGAATTGGCTGCTAGGAGATGTTATTAATTCTGACCCATGGTTTATTGGTACCACAGATTTAGGCTATGCTAATCTTCCTAGGCAAGGTGATGGGACTCTTACAACTGAAGCGAGTGAATATTTAGCCTTTCGTGCTGGATCAGCCTATTTGGCGCGAAAGCCAATAATTGCCCTAGGTGCTAATGATGGCATGTTACATTTTTTTAATGCCACAGTAGGTGATACGGATAGTGGTAAAGAGGTATTTGCCTATGTGCCAGACTCTGCAATGAGTCAGCTTTTTAATTATACACTCCCCACTTATACTGCATCTGGGCAGCATAGATATTTTGTTGACGGCTCCCCTATTTCAGGTGATGCTTATTTTGATGCAGATAGTAATTCAGTAGAAGAGTGGCGTACTGTTGTAATAGGAACGACAGGGGCAGGGAGTACCAGTAGTGATGGTGCGGCGGCTGGAACAAATTTGGGAGGAGGGATTTTTGCATTGGATGTAACCTTTATAGATCCTGGATCGACCGATTATAGTACTGCTGAAACATCATTTTCTAGTGGTAGGGTCTTATGGGAAATTAATCAAACTACAGCGCCTACTGCCACTGATTTATCAACTCAAACAACGGGGGCTGCTAGCACGCATCGCTTTGGCTTTACTAATTATCTAGGTTTAACGATGGGGCAGGCTTCGGTTGTACGAATGGCAAATGGTCAATTCGTAGCTGTATTTGGTAATGGATATAATAGTAATCTAGGTGTTGCTGTTTTATATTTTGTCGATATTGCAACGGGGGCATTAATTAAATCAATTACAACAGAGGTTGGTGGTGATAATGGCTTATCTACACCTATAGCTATTGACGAAAATGGTGATCGAATTGTTGATGCTATTTATGCAGGTGATTTGTTAGGCAATATGTGGAAGTTTGATGTAACCGATGATGATCCTGAAAATTGGGATGTTGCATTTTCATCTGGGGGAAATCCCGCACCTCTTTATGAAGCTAAAGATTCAAGTGATGTTGCTCAACCTATTACAGCAAAACCTCAAGTAGGTAGTCACCCTGATGGTGGGGTAATGGTGTACTTTGGGACAGGTCAATATTTTGAGACGGGTGATAACATTGTGGGAAACTCTCCTCAGATTCAGTCTTTTTATGGTATTAGAGATAATTCGAGTGCAGTGGATGACCGTTCCGATTTGGTAGAACAAACAATTGATGCTGAGGGTGTGAAAGGTGGCTTTGATGTACGGCAGACCTCTGAAAATACTGTTGATTATTCTAGTAAAGATGGCTGGTATATGGACCTGGTAACACCGCCTCAGCCAGGTACTGAGGCAGGTGAAAGAGTGGTTTCCTTTCCTTTATTACGCAATAGCAGAATCATTTTTTCTACCTTATTACCCGATGATGCTAGTTGTTCTTTTGGTGGTACCAGTTGGTTAATGGAGTTAGATGCTTTAACTGGGCAACGCTTAGAGTTATCACCTTTTGATTTAACTGGTGATAATGAAATTAATTTGAGTGATCAAATAGAAATTACTGATACAAATGCTGATGGAACGATTGATTCTTCTGATTCAGTTGGCGCATCAGGTAAAAAGTCAACAGTGGGGATTATTAAAACCCCGGGTATTATTAATGCTGGGGAAAAAGAATATAAATATACAAGTGGCTCTACTGGTAATTTAGAAGGAACAACTGAGTCCTCACCGTCGACCTCTGGGCGTCAGTCATGGATACAATTAAGATAGGCTTGTTAAGGAATTTATAATGATAGAAGAAAAAGGTTTTACCTTGATTGAATTAATGATTGTTGTAGCAATCATCGGTGTTCTTGCCGGAATTGCTTACCCCAGTTATCAGGATAGTGTTTTAAAATCACGTCGTAGAGATGCTGAGGGAGTATTGCTTGGTTTTGCCAATGCAATGGAGAGATACTATACCGAAACAAATAGTTATTGTGATGCGGGAGGGACTGGGGGGGCGAGTTCTTGTGGTACATCGACTAAGGATACGGGCTCACCTAGTATTTTTTCAATAAAAAGTCCACTTGATGGAAGTGACAAATACTATGATTTAACGATTTCGGCAGTTAGTGATAATAGCTATACCATACGTGCGACTCCTTTTGGCGGTCAATCTAATGATAGTTGTGGAAATCTGGAATTAACTCATACGGGGGTTAAAACACCTGCAACTTCAGGTTGTTGGTGACAAGCTGTTTGGATTTCTGTTGAATAATAGGGGGCTTTGGGATAATACAGGTGACTTATAAAAAATACTTTCTCGTATTCATATTTCATCTTGCGCTGAGCCTTTTATGAGATTTGGGATGAAGCTAAAAATAATTGGACTTGATCAGAGGTTCCTTAGGTAAGGTTGGTGATCTAAAGTAATTAACAAATTATTAAGAGTTTGATTTTCAGTGGCTGCTGATATTATTCAGGGCGGCTTTTAAAGAAAGAAACCTTGGGGGCTTGCCCCCGAGTTTTTTTATTAGAGCGGACTTTAGTCCGCTCTTATTGTTTCTCAGGTTAGGCCTGGTTTTTTTACTGATAAATAGGCAATTGAGCTATTCGATGATCTATTTTCTTCAGCATAGCTTGATATTTAGTACTATAAACAGATTCAAATCGTTGCTTAAAAACACCATGACTCATATTTTCGGGTAAGTCTCTTACTTCAGGCATAAAGGCAGTGTAGTCTTTGATGTTCGTCATTCTTTTTTGAAAGACTCTGGCTTCGCTAGCTGAGACGGCTGTAGTTCCAAAACGTAGACCTGCTCTATCTCCTGCTAAATCAATAAAACTAAAACCACTGCCTTGTTTTGCATCTGCCAGTTCCTTTTCCTGACCTAAAAAATTGGCGAGTGTACTGACACCTGTCGCAGCTAATACAGCAGATGCCATAAAGTGTTTAGCCATATCTGTTCTTCTATATAAAGATGCTGAATATTGCCGTTCGGTTACTGGACTAATATCAAAAGGCAGAAATGCCTGGATTTCACGTTTATTGACATAAGTACTAATTGCAATAAGGACGGCCCGATTTTCGGATGGAGCGGTGATAGCCGTTGATCGTTGATAGGCTTGTTTAAATAATGGCTGTAGTAAATCAGCTAAGGATAGGCGCCATTTAGGGTCGTGTTGAGCAATAATACTAGAGATATTTTGTTGATAAAAAATAACAGATTGGTAATTGGTGTTGTTTAAACTCATGGTGCTTTTTAAGTCGATATCGGCCGAGGAAATATAACTAATAGTCAGACCGTTAGGGTGTATTTCCAGTGATCTGATATGTTGAGCAGCAAGAATATAAAATTCTTTTAGGGGAGTATATTCAATGATACTTTCAACAATTAATCCAGCAAATTCATCAGCAATTTTTATGCGGCCAATTTGCAGTGTATTGATGACAGGGTAACCCGCATGTTTGGTGAGATTAAAGCTGAAATTAAAATATTTTCCAAAAGGGTTATTTGTTAACAATAGAGATATTTTAAACTGTAACTGTTGTTTTTTTACTGTGATTTTTGAAGTGCTATGAATGTAATGATTTAATAAAAAACTGAGTGCAATATTAAGGTCATTTTCACTAAGGACTAATGATTGTTGTTTTGCCGATGAGGTGTTGTTGAGTATGTTTTTAGCTCTAATAAGATCACTTTGATTAAGTGACCAGTTACTTGTCGTTATTGCATTGTTTTCAGTGGCATAGAATAAAATAATCGCAATTAATAATGGTGGCGCTGCTAAATAAAAGAAAAATAGGCGAAGTGGGGATAGAGGGAATAAAGCAAGGTC
>WTAG01000702.1 GCA_013139755.1 Methylomarinum sp.
GGCACATTTTTCAATAAATCTAATTGGTCCAGCTTGATTTGGCACTGATACAGCAATCAAGCCTCCTGGTTTCACGTAACGGCCAAGATCTTCTAGAAACTCCATAGGTGTAGAAACGTGTTCTAAAACATGAAATGAGAAAGCCCCATCAAATGTATTGAAAAGCTCATCAGGTAGTGTGCCCGCGAGATAAACCTCTAACCCTTTTTTCTTAGCAGATTCTATAGCTACTTTAGTATACTCTACACCTACAACCCGCCTATTCTTTGACGTTGATAAACTAAGAAACTGTCCTGGCCCACAACCGACTTCAAGAATACTACCGCACTGTTTAACCTCTTCTTGAGCCTCAAAAAAGTCCCACTTCTCATCTTCATAGTAAGTTGCACTCTGAGCATTACCTCCTGTGGGGGTTGCAAGCTCTTGATAAAACGAAGGCATTCCTATTACTTGCGGGAAGAAGACTTCCAAATGACAACTACTACATTGGTAAAGCTGTGTTTCTTTAGCCTGTTTTCTATGCTCGTCAATCACTGCCTTCGAAAACGTTGTCGGACTCCAAAGGTCAAAGAGTTGCTCAATTGTATAAGGTAAACCAACAGGCTCTAATTCTGTTCCACAAACAGGACAAGAATATGATGTCATCAAGATTTTCCTTCTCGACATGAAGTCACTGTAAAAGCGATACCGTTCCACCCAAAAGAAAACAGTTCACGTAATTCAATTTCTTGATTTTTATGCAACCACTCGCGCACAGCAAGTTGCTCACCGTAATCAGGGTGATTTCTATAGCAGCGCCAATCATCAAAAATGATGACTGACCCTACAGATATCCGGTTTGTCAAAAAATCCAGAACGGGAACTGTCGACTCATAGAGGTCACAATCGATCCATGCCACACTTATTTTATCAACTCCATGAGATTCAGCTACTGCTGAGTTCAAAGTCTCATTAAACCAACCTTTCACTGTTTGTATTCTTGAAAGGTTCAACCTAGACCTTCTCATATTCACCAAAAACTCTTCTTCTGAACAGGCAAATTGTGTTTCGTAAAAATGACTTGTATAACCAGAATTGGCATCGATTCCCTTGGGACTAGGCAAGCCTTCAAATGAATCAAATGCCACAAAACGCATATCAGAAAACAACGAGGTCATTTGTTGTGCGGCATGAGTAAACGTTGTACCTTGAAATACGCCAAACTCACAATAATCCCCCTGTACTTGCGCACCAACCAGATATTCCGCTGTCTGCTCTATTGCATAATAACGTCTATTAAATGAGCGATATTCAAGCTGTCGAATACGACTATAAACTCCTCGTAACAACAGGTATTGGATAGGATGACGGACTATGCGAGCAAATTCTTTGATTAATTGATGCTGATTTAGGAAGGAAATAATTATAGCTTTTATATCACTCATCTTTTATCCATTATATTACTGACTTTACTACTCAAAATGTGATTTTATTATACCAAGTAATTATTTTTTCACTTGTTATTTTTGGCTCAAAACTCACTAAGCTCTATCTTTAAGGTAAGTCTACTTTAAAAAACTCAACATACCAGTTGACAAAGTGACTCATTCCTTCCTCTATAGTTGTAGTAGGTCGATATTTCAAGTCTTCAACCAATTCTTTAACATCAGCGTAAGTTGCAGGCATGTCACCCGGTTGCATCGGTAACATTTTCTTTTCTATCGTCTTACCCGTTTCATTCTCTATAGCAGCAATAAAATCCATTAGTCTGATGGGACTATTACTACCAATGTTATAAATTCTATATGGTGCAGATGAAGATGAAACCTTACTACTTTTACCATTCCAGTTTGGGTCTTCCTTAGCGGGATTATCGATTACTCGAGTGACTCCTTCAATAATATCATCAATATATGTAAAATCTCTCAGCATTTCACCATTGTTAAACACCTGAATAGCTTGTCCATCTATGGCCGCTTTTACAAATAGAAATGGAGCCATATCAGGTCTTCCCCATGGGCCATAAACAGTAAAAAATCTCAACCCTGTTGTGGCAATATCAAATAAATGTGAGTATGCATGCGCCATGAGTTCATTTGATTTTTTAGATGCCGCATATAATGAAATCGGATGATCAACATTATGTTCAGTACTAAAGGGTAACTCTTCATTTAAACCATAAACTGATGAGGAGGATGCATAAGAAAGGTTTTTAACGTTATGATGTCGACATGCTTCTAAAATATTAATAAACCCTGTGATATTAGAGTCGATATATGCATCCGGATTAGCAAGTGAGTAACGCACGCCAGCTTGTGCGGCCAAATTACAAACAGCATCAAATTGTTGATCTGCAAATAAGTTCATTAAATTATCTTTATCTTCAAGATTCAATTTAATAAACAAATAGTTTGGATATAACTCTGATCTTGTTAATTTATTATAATCAACAGAATTTTCTTGTATACCCTCCTTCGCTAATCGCCCATATTTTATTCTTATGTCATAGTATTCATTAATACAATCTAGTCCAACTACCTCATCCCCTCTAGCTAGTAATTTATTTGCTAAATGACTGCCGATAAATCCTGCAGTTCCTGTTATTAAAATTTTCATTTAATCTTTTCCAAATAGGTCACGTGTATAAACTTTGTCAGCTA
>WTAG01000601.1 GCA_013139755.1 Methylomarinum sp.
AAGACGGTATACAGTAAAATTTGTAAGCGAGTGAATTTTGCTCCGTGGGTAACAGGTAGCATGGGGATGCCGGCTTTAGCATATTCTTCACGTTTTGCGACGGCTAGCGCCCAAAAGTGAGGTGGAGTCCAAACAAAAATAATAAGGAACAACAGTAATGCGTGCGGATGAATTTCCCCAGTAATTGCACACCAACCCAATACGGGCGGTGCTGCGCCAGCTGCACCGCCTATCACAATATTTTGAGGTGTCATGTGTTTTAAATAGACAGTATAAACAATGGCATAGCCCATCAGAGAGATGAATGTTAAAACTGCCGTTAATGTATTAACAAATACAACTAAGATTATCATTGCTAATAATCCGATAATGCCTGCAAAAATTAGGACGTTACGCGAATTGAGATCGCCTGTGGGTAAGGGGCGGTTTTGGGTTCTTGCCATTTCAGCATCAGCTTTTTGATCAATAAAATGATTGATTGCAGCGGCTGATGACGAAGCAAGTCCAATACCTAAAGTACCGTAGATTGCAAGGTCAAGGGGGGGCATTCCTGGGACAGCCAATAGCATTCCAACGATGGCTGTAAAAATAATCAGTAAAACCACTTTGGGCTTACATAATTCAAGATAATTTTTCCAAGAAAGTGTAGATTGTGCGTTTGTCATTATGATTTTAGAGTCCTAACTCTTATTAGAACGTATAGAATACAGTGAACTATTGATTATTGAAATAGTCCGAGCGCTAACAATTTATAAAATGGAGAATTTATGATTTTCAGGGTACTAGTTTTAGCTTTATTTGCTTTACCAGTTTGTGCTGATAGCACCAGTGTTAAAGTCCATGAGCGTATGTTTGATAATGGTTTGAAAGTTTTGGTCAAAGAAGACCATCGTTCGCCTGTGGTTGTTTCTCAGATTTGGTATAAAGTCGGATCAAGTTATGAGCCAGGTGGTATTACCGGTATTTCACACATGCTAGAGCATATGATGTTTAAAGGGACTGAAAAATACCCAATAGGCGAATTTTCTCGAATTGTCGCTGAAAACGGCGGGAATGAGAATGCCTTTACCGGCCGCGATTATACTGCGTATTTTCAAACCATGGAAAAATCACGCTTAGAAGTCAGTTTTAAACTGGAAGCTGATCGGATGCGGAATTTACAGTTAGATGCGGAAGAACTAAAAAAAGAGTTGGAAGTGGTAACCGAAGAGCGTCGTATGCGCACGGATGATAAGCCACGCTCTAAGACACAGGAATATTTTATGGCATTGGCCTTTTCTAATAGTCCTTATAAAAACCCTGTGATTGGCTGGCCTTCTGATATTGCAAATTATCAGGTTGATGATTTACAAGCATGGTATCAACGCTGGTATGCCCCAAATAACGCCACACTGGTTGTTGTGGATGATGTAAAGCCTGATGAGGTATTTGCGTTAGCTGCAAGCTATTTTGCAGGATTGAAAGGCAGTAAAATAAAACCACTCAAGCCACAAGCCGAAATTGAACAGCATGGCATTCGTAAGACAACCATTAAACTACCCGCAAAGCTGCCATATTTAGTGATGGGCTATAAAGTCCCAGTGTTAAATTCAATAGACGATGAATCAGAGGCTTATGCTCTAGAAGTTTTAGCTGGTATTTTAGATGGTGGAAGTAGTGCGCGATTAGCATCAAGATTAGTTAGAGGTCAGCAAATAGCAGTTTCAGCAGGTGCCGGTTATAGCATGATGTCTCGATTACCTGAATTATTTATGCTAGATGCAACGCCAGCAGAAGGGCAGACTGTTTTTGACTTGGAGTATGCCTTAAAAGCAGAAATATATGACTTAAAAAGTGAATTGGTTACTGATGAAGAATTGCAACGAGTTAAAGCTCAGGTTTTAGCTAGAGCAGTTTACGAACGTGACTCAAATTTTTATCAGGCAATGCAATTGGGTATGTTGGAAACTGTCGGTATAGGTTGGGAAAAAGTCGATGAATATGTACAGAAAGTGAATCAAATAACAGCAGAGCAAGTACGTGATGTTACCCGCAAGTATTTATTGGAAGATAAGCTGACTATTGCTTACTTAGATCCGCAACCGATTACGGAACAAAAACAAAAAAGCAAGGTAGCTGGAGGCCGTCATGCACGTTAGATTTATCGTTTTATTTTTTCTGTTATTTAGCCACACAGCTTATTCAGCGGCAAAAATTGAGCATTGGCAAACCTCTCAAGGCAGTCAAGTGTTTTATGTGGAAACCAAAGGCTTACCTATGGTTGATATTAAAGTCGCTTTTGATGCGGGGAGTGCAAGAGATGGATATCAGCAAGGTATTGCAGCATTAACTTCCGCTTTGTTAGACACGGGTGCAGGCGAATGGAATGCAGATGATATTGCTCAGCGCTTTGAAAGTGTAGGCGCGCAATTTGGCTCAGGTGCATCAAGAGATATGGCGTGGTTATCTTTACGCTCGCTGACAGAAGAAAAACTGTTAAATAAAGCCTTGCAAACGATGCAAGTGATTTTGAGTAAACCGCTGTTTAATGAAGCTGATTTTCAGCGTGAGAAAAATAGAACCTTGGCAGGCTTGAAGCACAGAGAAGAATCGCCAGGCGCATTAGCAAACATGGCATTTTTTAAGGCACTATATAAAGATCATCCTTATGCGCACCCTAGTGCTGGGATTGTTGAAACCGTCTCTGGGTTTACAGCTAATGATTTAACTGCATTTTATAAAGAATATTATGTTGCTAGTAATGCAATGGTGGTTATTGTTGGGGATATGGGTAAGCAACAGGCAACAATAACGGCAGAAGCTTTAGTGTCTGGTTTAGCCATTGGTAAACAACCAGAGCCACTTGCAGCTGTTAGTTTGTCGTCAAAGGGTATGAGTAAACACATCAATTTTCCTTCTACACAAACGCATGTTTTAGCCGGATTGATAGGTATGCATCGTAAGGATGAAGATTACCTGGATTTATATGTAGGTAATCATATTTTAGGGGGAAGCGGGCTGGTTTCTCAATTGTTTGAGGAAGTCAGGGAAAAAAGAGGGCTTGCTTATAGTGCTTATAGCTATTTCTCGCCCATGCTTAGGAAAGGGCCTTTTACTATGGGACTACAGACACGGAATGATCAAACGACTGAAGCCGTTAAAGTGATGCAAGACACATTGGCAAGGTTTGTTAAGCAAGGACCGACGGAAGATGCATTAATTGCCGCCAAGAAAAATATAACCGGTGGTTTTGCTATGCGTTTTGATACCAATAGCAAATTAACCCGCTATGTCTCAATGATTGGTTTTTATAAACTGCCTTTAGATTATTTAGATACCTTTCAGCAGAGAGTTGAGGCTGTTACGGTTAAGTCTATAAAAGATGCTTTTAAACGCAGAGTGAAACCAGAGTTTATTCATACAATTACTGTGGGTGGGGCTGCAGGTTAGTTGTGGAGTGGACTTCAGTTCGCTAAATATAAGAGATGTAGGATGGGCCAAGGCTCTTTCGTGTCCATCACATTTTAAATGATGGGCACGCTATCGCTTTTCCCATCCTACATTTGTTGAGCTTATTTTTAATCAATTTTATTGAGTCGAGCGGACTGAAATTAGCTCGATTTTTATTGAGTGTTAGCAAGGATAGAACAGCGAGTGAAAAGTAAATTAAGAATTATTGCCGGAGAATGGCGCAGTCGGCAGCTTGTGTTTGAAGACACGCCAGGATTAAGGCCTACACCAGCAAGAGTACGTGAAACGGTATTTAACTGGCTGCAAAATGATGTGCGGGCGAATCATTGTCTGGATTTATTCGCTGGCAGTGGTGCATTAGGTTTTGAAGCGGCTTCTCGAGGCGCAAAATCTGTTGTTATGATCGAAAACCATGCACAGGCTTGCCGATTGATTAAGGAGAATGCCGTAAAGCTATCGGCTGAACAAATTAAAATTGTTCAATCAGATGTATTTAAGTTTTTGGCTGGTGATGCCAGCCCTTTTGATCTGGTGTTTTTAGATCCACCATTTGAAAAGGGGTTAGCTCCGCAAACATGTCAATGGTTGGAAGATAAAGGTTGGCTGTCTGAAAATGCCAAAATATATGTGGAAGTGGAAAGCCGATTGCTATTAGATGATATGCCTGAAAACTGGCAGTGTCTGAAAAGTAAGAAAGCAGGTGATGTTGGCTATTATTTGTTTCAGCGCAACTAAGGCAACTGGCAAAAAATAACCCACCCATCTAGCTTGTCTTTTTGTCCGCCTTCAGCGTTATAACTTTAGTTGCATAGCTTGCTATGCGCCCTTCGTTGCGCCTTGAAGGCAAACAAACTACTGCGCAATCTGGATAGTTTATTTATTGCCAGCTGCCTAAATGTTGTTTTATGTTAAACTAATCGGTTTTTTTGATGGGTGAAGGTCACTTGAATATTACAGCGATTTACCCTGGGACATTCGATCCTATTACTGATGGACATATAGACTTGATTGCTCGGGCATCTAAGCTTTTTCATCAGGTTATTGTTGCAGTTGCAGCCAATCCAGGTAAAACCCCCTTATTTTGTTTGGAAGAGCGTGTTGCGCTTGCTGAACAGGTGACGGCGGGTATGCCAAATGTCAGAATTATCGGGTTTAATAACTTGTTAGTTGACTGCGCAAAAGAGCGGGGGGCTAATGTGGTTTTAAGAGGTTTGCGAGCCGTATCAGATTTTGAATATGAATTTCAAATGGCAGGTATGAATCGTCGCTTATCACCGGAGCTGGAAACAATGTTTCTTACCCCGGCTGAACAATATGAACTTATTTCTTCTAGCATGATTCGGGAAATAGCAAAACTGAAAGGTGATGTCTCTAGTTTTGTGCCTAAATGTGTAGAAGAAAGACTAAAAGAGAAATTTGCTTAAGGAGTTAAGATGGCTTTAATAATTGATGAAGAATGTATCAACTGTGACGTATGTGAACCAGAGTGTCCCAATGGTGCGATTACTCAAGGTGATGAAATTTATGAGATTAATCCTGATTTATGTACAGAATGTGTAGGGCATCATGACGTACCTCAATGTATCGAAGTGTGTCCGGTCGATTGTATAGAAAAAGATGAAAAGCATGCAGAAGATCACGATACTTTGTACCAGAAATATGTAAAACTAACCCAATAGAATTAATAAAAGTAACTATATGTGTTCTGGTCTAATGAAACAGGACACATTAATGAGAGATAATAACCATCAATCATTGAGGTGTTACAAATGGGACAAAAACGCAGTTATAAAACGTATCCAAAAGAGTTTAAGGAAGAAGCCGTTAACTTAGTTCTTGAACAAGGTTATTCCGTACCAGAAGCGGCGAAGTCATTAGGCATTGGAGCTAATCTTTTATACCGCTGGAAGCAGCAACTTGAAGATCAACAGCAAGGAAAAACGTTGGCTGAAGACGAACGTGAAGAATTGAAACGCTTACGTAAAGAAAATAAGTTATTGCGCATGGAGAAAGATATCTTAAAAAAGGCCAGTGCCTTCTTTGCGAAAGAAATGAAGTGAAATATCACTTTATTCAACAGCAATCAGAAGGCCGCTTTGTGAATCAATTGTGCCGTGTTATGCAAGTGAGTCCATCGTCTTATTATGTCTGGCTTAAACGGCCAGCAACACTAATTACAGCAGATGAATTGCATTTATATCGCAGAGCGAAAGCCTTGTTTATCGAGAGTCGCGAGAGTTTGGGCAGTCGAGAATTAATGAAGAAGCTTCGTGATGAAGGCTTTCAAATAGGTCGATATAAAACACGTTCGCTGATGCGGCAATTGAATTTAGTGGTTAAGCAGCGTGTCGCCTACAAAGTAACCACAAGGCGAAAACACAGTGATGCTGTTGCCGACAACCTGTTGAACCAGAACTTTAACCCTATCGCAGCCAATGAGGTATGGGCTGGTGATATCACTTATTTGCGCACTGCCGAAGGCTGGATGTATTTGGCTATTGTCATGGATTTGTATTCACGCCGAATCGTCGGTTGGCATATCGATAAACGAATGACAGTAGACCTTATTGCTAAGGCACTAAGCAAAGCGGTTAATGCTCGTCAGCCTAACAAGGGACTGGTCTTTCATAGTGACCGGGGCTCACAGTATACCAGTCAGCGTTTCCGTCAATTATTGGTTAATTACGGTCTACGTGCATCCATGGGTGATGTGGGGACTTGCTATGACAATGCGGTTGTTGAACGCTTTTTTGGTAGCTTAAAACACGATTGGATTTTAAAAGTGTATCAACCCACACGTGAATTTATGCAACAAGATGTCATGAGGTACATGAAGTATTACAACCTGGATCGATTACATACTGCCAATGGCAATATGTCTCCGGTCAATTTCGAAAATTCTTAAATTAAAGTGTCCGGTTTTGGTTGACCAGTACAATGGCATACCGAGCTCTGCTTTATCGTTAGTGAAATTAAGTAGAGTTCTGTATTTTTCACTATAATTTTAGTATGAACTGACATATTGATACACCTGCCAAGCGTATCATTATCAGGTTGATTTTTGGTACGTTTTTTCCGCAATTATAAGAAGCACTCAGATGGGTATCAAACTGGGTGATTTAAGGTTGGTTTTTACACTTGATAAAAAAAGAGTTTTGTTCTGATGCTGATAAAGGCATAAATGATTTTCATGGTCGTCGGCTTTTTTTAAAAGGAATGACTTGTGGTTTAGCTGTAGCTGCTACTGGGGTTCCGGGAATCTCAAATGCAGCAACAGGCTGGTTGCAGAAGCCACGTAAGTTGGCCTTTTATAATTTACATACTGAGGAAAAGTTGGCACTTACTTATTTTGAGCAAGGGCAGTATGTTACTGGCGCAGTCCAGGAATTAAGTTATTTACTTCGAGATCATCGTTCTGGTGATGCTTATGGTATGGATCCGGAATTGTTTGATCTATTATTTGATTTGCAAAACACTCTAGGTGGAAATAAAACTTTTCAGGTGATTTCTGCTTATCGATCCCCTGCAACTAATGCAATGTTAAATAAACGGAGTAGCGGCGTTGCAAGAAAAAGCATGCATATGTTAGGTAAAGCAATTGATATACGTGTTGAGGGTGTCGATTCCAAAGTACTACAGCAAGCTTCAATATCCTTGAAAAGAGGCGGTGTAGGGTATTATCAGCAATCTGACTTTGTGCATATTGATACCGGGAAAGTTCGATACTGGTAACTAATACCAATCCCAATAAATAATCACTGTAATAATCGTCATTCCCGAAATCTTTAATCGGGAATCCATGCGTACACTATAGATTACTGCTAAGATCATGCAGGAATGACGATTTCTCTTAGGTATATAGGTTTAAGTATAAATCTATTAGGATTGGTATAAGGCAACTTGTAATAAATAATGCATCGACCTTACTTGTACTAAAGCATAAGAACTTCTAGAACTCTTCTAATCTTTTTATTCGTCTGCTTTGTTGCGGTTGTATAGTTTGCTATGTGCGCTTAACCGCGCTTTGAATATAAAAAAACGCTAT
>WTAG01000647.1 GCA_013139755.1 Methylomarinum sp.
ATGCAAGTGGAAGACTTATAGTAGATGGTACTGCCATTGACTCACCACTGGAAAATCTGGCTCTTTACCAGGCGTTACTACTAGCGACTGATAGTAATGAAGACGGTGTTCTGGAAGTTAATGTTACATATAGTGGTGAAAGTGGTAGTGGTACTTATGTATTTCTTGTACCCACCAGCTCTCAAATGGATCTGGCAGCATCTTTATTGGCAGCGGCTTCTGATAAAACGGCTTCCTTAAGTGTTGATAGAATTGTGACAGCTAGTAGCTTTCTAGATGTCAACGATGAACTTGCGGTTCTAGTCACCGATTATACTTATGCTGGAGCAGCAGCAACGTATGGAGATACTACTGTATGGATTAATGTTCAGGTTGCCGGTTTAGGAACTGAAGATTTAGCTGACGATATCTATAAATCTGTAGAAGTTAATCTGGTTACTGGTGCGACTGTCATTTATGATGGTCAGACTATTACTGTGCCAGGAGTAACTTTTGAAACGGTAGCCAATACTGTCGATGAAAATTCTGATGGTGTGCTGGATCCTATTGATGCTGCTGATAGTAATGGTATCGATGGATTTACACAGGCTGTTGATGATGCTTTGCAAGTTATCGAGTTTGTCCATGACTTTGGTCTTGAATAAGCACTAACTAAGTTCATTTGGGTGCGGCTTTAATAATTGGAGGTGTAGGCTGGGTTTTGCTATTTGCTCTACCCAGTCTATCAAAACAAATATTATATTAAAGCTACACTCGTAGCATAGATTGAATATGCCGGTCAGTTTTTCGAGTTAGCTGGCATATTTTCTAATATTTTGGATTTCATTTTGTGTAAACAACATGAATTGCATATCAGAGGTAAAAGATTATGAATATTCGATATAAGAATCTATTTTCTCCTCTTAGAACTTTATCTATTGCAACTGTTTTAATAACAATTATTTTTGCTAGTACTACATTGATCAGTCAGGCTTATGCTGATGATCATGGTAGTGATCATGGTGGTGGACATAGTTCATCTGGTCGGGGCGGTCACAGCGGCTCAGGAAATGGTGGAGGAGGACATGGACGCGGGCGTCAGGGTAATTATGATCCGGGTAGAGAAAAAGGTCATGGTGGCGGTGCTAAAGCGGTAGAAAATACCATTTTAAAATCTGGCGGCAGACCGGTATGGGCACAAGGAGGTATTCCTGAAGTTGAGCTGGGCCGGTTAAATGTCGCCAGGGTACCGGAACATACTTTGCAAAAAGCACTGGAAAAGGCTCAGGCTGAGTTGCTGGCAGATCCTACTGCTGAAATACATGCTCCTATGCAGAATATTGCTTTATATAAAAATGCTGTGCTTCAAGGGGATTTGAATCAAGCGGCTCAATATCTTGGTTTTGCGACCGAGAAGCGGGCGCCTGTTAGTGCCGAAATGGTGGAAGCTGTGAATATTATTCTGGGAATTTCGGTACCTGATAATGGAGTTATGGCTAATATGGCTGATCAGGTGAGAATGAGCATATTGGAAGCTCATGATGCGGGGGAAACAGATGATCATCACTGATTCATCTATTTGTAAATATTGTTTTGCATGAAGGTAAAGTTATGAATAGCACGAAAATATATAAAATAGTAATGATTACCATTGCTTTGGTTTTTTCAGCCCAGATTTATGCTGCTCCAGGCGGTGGAGGCGGTGGAGGTGGTGGTGGAGGTGGTCGCAGAATGGATGATGGTAGCGCAGGTATGGGACAGGGACAGCAACGCCTTAATCAGGTGCGCAAAAAGGCGCAAAACCAACAGAAGAAGTTTAAAGGCCAGGGCGAAAAACAATTGCAGGATGCTAATAAAGTCAGAGATCGACAGGAAAAACAATTAAGGGAGAGGATTCATCAGGATCAGCCAGGAAGTGGACCGAAAATTCGTGAACGTAGTGAGCAACAAATCAGAGAAAGAACTGATGCACCGGGAATGGAGAAAAGACAGCAACAAATGGAAAATATTCGTCAGCGCACTGAAGGAAAAGCCAGAGATGATGTCCCTGGTGCTGAAAAACGCTGGTGGCAATTTTTTGGTGATTAAATGCTCTGATATTTGTTAGTTGTAAAAAAGGGTGAAGTACACAAAATGTACGCCACCCTTTTTTTATGTGCGCTATTTGCTATTTTCACCAATATAATTAAATTCTAATAATATGATTTTTTATGAACTTTAGTATATGCTTATGCTCTGATAGATGTGTTAACTATGTAGGAAATATTGGTAATGTATAAAATTAAATCTTCAATCATCACAGTTTTGACCCTTATCTTTTTTACAGCAACTGCTAATGTCTATGCCGGAGGAAAAAATCAAATAGATGATAATGCAGGGCTCAGTGTTTCTGAAATAGAATCATTACTGTTTATGCGTGAAGAAGAAAAAATGGCTAGAGATGTTTACTTAACCTTATATGATTTATGGAATGAGGAAATATTCAATAATATTGCGAGTTCTGAACAAGAACACATGGATGCTATAAAATCATTGCTGGATAAATATGATTTGGTTGATCCTGTTATTGATAGCATTGGGGTCTTTAGTGACCCTGAATTACAAGAGTTGTATATCAAGCTTGTAGAGCGTGGTGAAAAATCAGCGATGGAAGCACTTCATGTAGGAGGGTTGATTGAAGAGGTTGATATGCAAGATATTAAGGAGGCTATTGATGAAGCTGAACATGAAGATATCATTGCTGTCTATGAGGAACTTCTTAAAGGCTCTCGTAATCACCTAAGATCATTTGTAGGTAAAATTGAAGACGAAGGTATCGTATACGAAGCTCAGGTTCTATCTCAGGAGGAAGTTGACGAAATAGTCGATTCACCTATAGAAAGAGGTTCGATTTAAGTTGTAATCAATCATTAACAAAACTGAGCATTGTTTATAATGCTCAGTTTAATCCTCATGCCCATAATTTTCTTGCCATCTTAGGGGTATGCGGGGATCTCGGTTGAGAATTAGTGGGCATTATTCTAAAAATTATCCTTTAACCGTCTGGTTTCTCTGAAAATATCTACACCGGCTTGACCCGTCATATTGATTGATTGCTGTAATGCTAAGCTGTCTTCCCTGAGGAAGGGGTTGGTCGCCAGTTCTTGTTCTAAAGTACTAGGAATGGTTGCCTTGTTGTCAGCTCTAAGTTGGTTGACTTGTTTAATGCGTTGTTGCAGTGCTTTGTTTTCAGGCTCAAGTGTTAAAGCAAATTTGCCGTTGGCTTGCGTGTATTCATGGGTACAATATATTGTTGTTTCTTTGGGTAATGCTTTTAATCGCTGTAATGAATGACACATTTGTTCAGCTGATCCTTCAAACAATCGCCCACAGCCCATAGAAAATAAGGTATCACCACAGAATAGGATGTTGCTATTGTAAAAGTGAAAAACAATGTGCCCTAATGTGTGTCCTGGTGTTTCAATTATTTTAACGGCCTCATTTCCCATTGATATTTCATCACCGTCTTTAAGTGCTTTATCAATTCCAGGAATTCGATGTTGATCAGCTTCAGCGGCCAGTATTTGACAGTTTGTTGCTTCTTTTAACGCTAAATTGGCACCGACATGATCAAAATGATGATGAGTGTTGAAGATATAGTCTAGAGTCCAGCCTTTTTGCTTTAAGGTATCTAACACAGGTTGGTCAATAGCAGGGTCTACTACTGCCGTTTTAGCCGAAACAGGTTCGTGGATTAGGTAGATATAATTATCATTTAAAACGGCGAGCTGGACGATATCTAGCATTTTATTTCTCGGCTGGTTATGCTTGGGAACATGCGGAAATAACTAAAA
>WTAG01000002.1 GCA_013139755.1 Methylomarinum sp.
AATATACCTTGGTATTGAAGGACTAAAATTTTTAAGCCGAGTCGTTAAAAATAAAAAAAGTGGATAATATTAATTAATGGGTTGAGTTATTTTGGTTGGCAGCATAGCTGCCTATTAATTTTTATTAATGACTTGATCAGAGATCCTCTAATAGTGGCTGAAAGTCATAATTGTCCTTCAATGTGTAATGTGGGAATAACTTATAGAGTGGACTTTAGTCCACTACAGCCTCCGTCAGTAGAGCATTGATAGAGCACTAGCATAAAGAAAAAAGCCGTTTTGAAACAATAGAATGACATAATTTTAGATTTTACAGCGCTCATTAAAGCAATACAGCGATTAACAGAGAGTATTGAGGTGATTGAGTCATTTCAATTACTCTCAGTTGAACCTGCAATACACCGAACTTTAATGTCAGGAGTGATTCAGCATTTTGAATTTACATATGAACTGGGCTGGAAATTTATTAAGTGATGGCTTTCGGTTAATATGGGTAAGTCAGAAGTAGAAGGTTTATCAAGAAGGGGTTTATTTCGGCTGGCAAAAGAGGTTGGTTTAATTCATTCTATTGACGAATGGATGCTGTTTCATGCAGCAAGAAATGAAATAAGTCATACTTATGATAAAAATACGGCAGAAGAGGTATTTGAAATATCTAGAAACTTTTTACCTGTAGTAAAAAAGCTACTAACTCAGCTTGAGCTAAAAAATGATTGATTTATCAAATAATGAATTTGAACAGGTAAAAAAAGTGCTTTCATCAATTTTTGAAAAAAAACGCCTGTCTGGGTCTTTGGCTCTAGAGTTAACGGATGTGCTGACGATATTTCTGATTTGGATCTGGTGATTGTTGGCAAAGAAAAAATGCCTATAAATGAATATTATGCGCTAAAGGATGCATTTGAATATTCAGAGTTACCTTTTAGAGTAGATTTATTAGATTGGCATCGAATTAGTAAGGGTTTTCAGAAATTGATTTTAAAAAACTATGTACCTCTTGTTGACTAGAGTACAGATCCTTATCAATTATTATCAGGATTATTCTGCTGATAGAGTATTTAAATGCGCACAGAGCTAATTTATTCATCAATCTCCTTTTTTCTTGCCCCCTTTTTTTGAGATATAATGACAGGCAGAGATTTCTTTGTTGTTCATTGCAAGGTTTATCTTATAACACGATAAAGAATATAAGAGGAACACAAAATGGCACTTGCACAGGAAGACATTGAGAAAATACAAGAATTGATTAGAAAATCCATCGAAGCAACACCTGAGGTAGGTAATGCCAACGTACGTTATGAATTAGATTTACGAGAAAGAACCATTCGCGTAGAAGAAGAGCTGAAACATCAACGGGAATTGATGCAAACGGGCTTTGCACAAATGGAAAAACGGTTTGAACAGATGGAAAAACGCTTTGAACAAGTGGACAAGCGCTTTGAACAAGTAGACAAACGTTTTGAGCAAGTAGATAAACGCTTTGAGCAAATGCATATTGATCTGAATAAACGTTTTGAACAAATTGACAAGCAATTTGAAAAGCAAAGTCAGGCTATTATGAATATACACCAAGAAATAAAACTGCAAATGCGCTGGAGTTTTGGAGTGTTAATGGGCGTGGGTGGTCTTGTTGTTGGAATCTTGAAATTAACTAGCTAACTTTAAGAGACGCATAATAAAAAACAGATCAATCGAGTCTGCCCAGAATAATTCATACAATCGCACAGTAAAACGGATAGCTCTATGAAGCAGGTTGTAGATAATGTAGGTAAACTTGAAAGGCTAAGATTCATATGTTGAGTGGTTAAAAAAGGCTAGTCGCATCTAAATATTTGTATAATAGAGAAAAAATGACAGATGATGTTCGTTGGATTCAACGCTTTAACAACTTCCAAAAGTCTTTAATTCAGCTTGATAAAGCAATGGGCCTAATAGAAGAAAGGGATTTATCTGAACTAGAGCAGCAAGGTGTTATACAAGCATTTGAATATAATTATGAATTGGCCTGGAATGTAATAAAAGATTTTTATGAGTATCAAGGCGAGCAAAATATCCAAGGAAGTCGAGATGCGTTTAAAATGGCATTTAGACGTGGGTTGATTAGTAATGGTGATGTATGGATGAAGATGATTAAAAGTAGATCGTTAACGTCCCATACATACAATGAAGAGACAATGGTAGAAATTCTAGATGATGTGATTAAACTTTTTTATATAGAGTTTACGACGTTGAAAGAAAGTTTAAGAAGGTATATTGATAATAGTAATGTCTAATCAGTTTGGGTTAAAGCGAGAAGTTATTGAAAAAATACAAAATGTTTTTTCAGGATTTGCTGAGATAGAAAGTGCAATTTTGTATGGATCTCGTGCAAAGGGAAATTATAAAAATGGTTCAGATATTGACTTAACGCTTAAAATAAAATCAAAAGATTCGTTTACTACTTTGTTAGAGGTAAGTAATGCTCTTGATGATTTAGACACCCCTTACACATTTGATATTTCTTTGTTATCACATATCAAAAATGATGATTTGCTGGAACATATTAAGCGTGTTGGTGTGGTATTTTACAAAGCTGAAGAGTTTGCTTTTAAACAAAAAGAGAAAAAGAGTAAGTATTCAGACTACTCTTAAAAAAACCTAATAACCAATCGAGTCAGACTCTAATACCGCTACCAGTCATATAATAACTATAAATCGAGACCTTTGCACGAACCATTTAGCATAATTTGGTAAAATAAGAGTATATCAAATGATTTATCAAGAAAAACATTATGGCCTGGAAAAATTTAGCCCAAACTGATTTAAGTGACGCTCTTATTCAA
>WTAG01000232.1 GCA_013139755.1 Methylomarinum sp.
GCAGCAGAGGGCGGTTTGTAACCAGCTCCTTTCAGCCGATTACGAGAGACCTACTCTCATCTTTAAAATAGTTACGAACAACTTCGTTGTTCTCTTGGCACACTTTTGTGACGCTTTTTACGGTCAAGTGGATTTGATTGTTAGGCATTTGTATCAATTGAATCACTTAAAAACTTGATGGGAAACCCGATAGAATAATAATCTATGTAATATTCCCCACCTCCCATAATCTTTAAAAGAACTCGGTGAAATATAACTTTTAGTATTTTTATCTCTCTAATGAGTTGTATTTCAGTTCCTTCTTCAATCTCATTGCCATGAGCAGCATTGTTTCTTTGCTGCCAAGCAGCTTTCTCAACTTCCGAAAAATTTATATCTAAGTTATTTAGAAATCTTTCTGTTAATACACTTTGAGGCGTTTGATTCAGGGAATTAATCTTGTTTTCAAGCACTCTATTTTCTGTTTCTTCTAAATTCAAACTTGTTAGTACATTTAAGGTTTCTTTTCTAAATACTTTCCATCTGGATTTTTCAATTAAAGCACTACTAAATTTCTTCCCATTGTTTTCAATGTAAGACTTTTGAAGTGATTCTATGCAAGCTCCAAAATGCACCGCAGCTATATGAATAGGGGCGCAAACAGCGTGCCAATATGCCCACGACAAATATCCAAACTTATATTCATCATAGTCTTGGTATATTGCATTCACCAGTGTAGTAATAATATTACTATCAATCTCACCTTGATAATTTTTACCAAGGGGGAATGGTGGTAAAGAATGTATTGAGAAAGCAGCCCCACCCATAGAATATGCACTTATTGATTTAAATGAAACTAACTGCCATTCTGAATTAAAGATACTATAACCAGTTTTTATTAATGGGCGGCCTAATACAAATGATAAACAGTCTCTAATTTTCTTTCGCTCTTCACTTGGTATAATTTCTAAATAGAGGATATATCCAGATTTAACACCAACAGATTTAGCGTCATCCCCTGTGCTTACTAAATATAGTTTGTGGTCAGCAATTGAAAGATAAACAGCACTTCTCCCAAACCCTTTAGATGATGATTTTTCTTGCATTTCAACCTTATTTGGTTCTGCTCCAATTGAAACCAGTGTATGGTTTTCTGTATTAGTTTCAACAGAGTCTGGCCACATAAAATGCCCATCATCAACATTCTCTAGCCATTCAATCAAATAATTTCCAGTCTT
Source organism: Methylomarinum sp. (assembly GCA_013139755.1). Next base: position 1,218 of record WTAG01000232.1, read on the forward strand.
AGCATCTCTAATTACTGCCTCAATAGAGCTAACTGATGATAATTCCGTGCGAATTGAATTGCCGTTATTATCAGTCGAAATTGTATATTTGAATGGTTGAATTCCATTCATTTTTACCTTGCTTTCAGAGATACTGGTTAATTCTATCGCATCATCATTTATCCTAACTGTCCCTGGTGGGTGATCTATAGACCCTGATTCTGAATTAACATCTGATGTTGTTGTTAGAACTAAATTTAGCTTTTCATCTCTTTTTATTGTTAGATCTTTTATTGGAAAATGCAAGGGACCTAGTACGTCAACTTTAAAGTTACCGTCATTTATAAATTCTTCGAGTATCTCAGCTTTAATTACGCTCATTATTATCCATTTACTGCCTAACGCCAAAATAACGGGCCACAAATGATAATAGAATAACTATCTAGGCGGCATTAATTTTAATAAAAACAGAACTTTCAAAACCGACAGCTTATTTGTGGTCGCTGTTGATTTTTTTGTTATGTTTGCAACACAGAGATAAATTATGACTATAGTTTTTATGATAGCAACTTTTAATATGAATAAATATTTATATGAAAGATGCGCTATTCTTATGGTTTTGTTTTTTATTGATATGGTTCTAGTGGCTAATGCTAAATCCATATTCCTGTTCCTTGAAGGAAAAAACCTAGTGACAGCAGAGATAGTCCATACCTTAGTGATGCCTTATGTTTAATTTCCCATGAAGTAAACTCTACTGTTTTTATTGGTCTTAATGTTTCTCCGCACCCAATGCTTGAGTTAAGATACATTTCACCTTCAAATTCATTAGTTATTTCATTAGCCAATAGATATGCACCAAATATATCTAGTGATAATCCAATTGTTGTTATTATCTGAGGAGCATATTCATACATATATTTGCCTTATTAAGAAACATAACGCCCAAATAACTGGAAACAAACAGGGTAAATACTGATTTAGTTTTACCCACTAACTTTAACTAAAAAATGACTTCAAATTAACGCGCAGACTGTTTGTTTTCCACGTTGATTTGATTGTTAGCACTTTAACTTTAATAAATTTGAGGTACGTAATATGGAACTAGAACTAGTAAAAGAAATAAAAGAAGTAAGTAATTTAACTGAACTAAATAGGTTTATTTCAAATGGGTGGGTTATTTTAGCAATAGCAAATAGGTCTTTTTTCAAACCTTTTGTGTTTTGCATCGGAAAATGCCATTCTAATATCCATACTGAGAAATCTGGGATGGTACGTCGCCAAGAGAGGAAGGCCACCCAAGACAATAACTAAACGGGTGTTTGCGCTTTGGTTCACAGGTATGTATAGCTAAAAGCCTCATGCCATCTTGCATAAAACCCTGAGCATCATCTAACTCAGTTACAACTATAAAATAAGCTATATCATGAAAAGTAGCGTTTATATCTTTTTCCGTTATTTCTTTCACAGTTGTTTCCTTTGTATTTTATTGATGGGTGCTAACGGTAAAAGTAAGCGCGCGGCGTGTCTTTGCCGTCCGCTTAACTGCTGTGTTATATGCTAATTACACGATGAATTAAATTTATTTAGCTTTATTTGCATTCTTTTCTTGACTGTTACGCGTAACAATATATAATAGTACACAGAGTTTAGAAATTCTCTAAACAAAAAAAGGACAAGGTAATGAAAACTTATAATGAATTAGTAGCAGCATTTCAACCCAATATGGCTCAAACAGAAAATAAAATATGGGCGGATATTCTGGTCAATATTCTGATTGATTTTGAGGAGGAAAATGGCAAAATGATGCCAGCAGCTAAATTAGATAAAAAATTATCAAAAAGAAACGTGTCTTACGATGATCTAATATTAAGCATTGAAAAAAGAATTGTAAAATCAGAAAGGGTTTTGATTATTTTTAAAGGCGATTTGCACTCAGTTGATTCAAAGCAAAAAGAATATGATGAATATGCTGTAGATCATAATATCGGCAAATCGTGGACAGAATATGATGCTGCATCTGATGATTATCTTCTGTATTGTTTTGAATATCCTGAAGCTAAAAAAGGGGAACAATATGTTTAGATTTATTGAAAACACTGGCGATTTATATATATTTTGTGATGACGATAATGCATATATTTTTTGCGGAAACTACAGCGGTATGACGGAAGAGCAAGCTATTGATTCTTATCAATGTAATTTTAAATAATGGCGACATCAAAAGAAAGGCAAGCAGCGTTTCGTGAAAGAAACGCTGAACTTGGAAGGTCTGAACTTCGCGGAATAATGGCAACTAAAGAAGAGCAAGCTATTTTGAAGCCCAAAATAAAATTATTGATTGAAGAGCTGCGAAAGCAGAAAGAACAAAGCATATAACGATGTAGCTAAACAGCCTGCGATTTAATGCGCTGGATTAAACAAAACAACAATAAACCAATGGCGCACGACACTAAGAGAAATAGCGCGTTAGCAGGTCTTTTTGAGCGTTGTGTTATAAATTTTTACAAGGTGATTTATGGGCGATAGAGAGTTTAAGAACCACGCTGAAATATGGAATCATTTATTAAAAGGAGAGGAAATAACAGACAAAAACCCAAACGACAAAACCAGAATAAGACTTTTTAATGGAGTTCCAAAATATAGTAATGGCAAGTCGGCAGAAAATTGTTTATTCACACCTTATTTCTGACTAAAACTATTTTGATTTATAACGCCAAAATAACCCGCCGCATTAAACGAGAGAAATTATGAGTAATGAATACATTAAAAAACCTGTAAAAATACAGGCTATACAATATACTGGTGATAATATTGATGATGTTTTATTTTTTCTGCATGAAGAAAAAGTCGTTATGGATCGCGAAAGTATTGTTATTTTTACGCTAGAGGGCCACATCCCTGTTATTGAGGAAATGCTAGATAATAATTGTGGATGGCATGAGATAAATTTAGAGATTGGTTGGGCTGGTGATGCTGCTGAGAAAAGCTATGCTAGATACCTGCGAAAAAAAGTAAAAATTTTTGAGTGCGCATTAAATGAAATATCGGCTCTACCTTCGATTAGGCAAGATGAAGGTTGCTGTATAGCACTTAACGCTGTAGATCAATTCTGATTTATAACGATCACATCACTGGCCGTAAAAAGGGGCAGGTCTTTTGCGTCTTTTTGCAAAAGACATGACGCTTTTTACGGTCAAGTGAATGTGCGTGTTATATTTTGA
>WTAG01000176.1 GCA_013139755.1 Methylomarinum sp.
TACTCGGTTTCTATATAAATGACCATTGCATGTTGCTTATAATCCCAACTAGTAACACCCAAGCCCACTGCTTGCCTCACTCTGGAATTTCCACCATCAGCCGCAACCAAAACCTTAGCCTGTATCTCACCACCATCAGCCAATTGCAACTGAGTTTGCCCTGAATCTTGATAATTTATCTGCTTGATAGCTGCAGGCGCAATCAGCTCAATATTTTCAAATGCCGCCAATCTATCCAATAAAGCTAACTGCGTCACCCTATTCTCAACAATATAACCTAGCTCAGGTAACTTGATATCGTCACTATTAAATTCAGTATCTCCAGCTGTCTCCCAAACACGCATACGACGAAAGGGACAAGACCTACGATTCTTCACCCCTTCCCAGGCACCCACACTTTCTAAAATATTTTTTGACGCTAAACTTAAAGCAGAAACCCGCAGATCATGCGGCTGATCAGCTGAAAATGCATCGGGTATAGCCTGTTCCACCACGGCGACCTTTAAATCACTACCACCAAGACTACAGCCAACAGCTGCACCTACCATTCCACCACCAACAATTACAACATCAAATTCTTTTTTCATATTCACTCAAAAACTTAACTTTTCATCTCAGACCAAACAACCCAAATACCAGCGATTAAAACACCCCATTCTCATAACACACTTGTCATCAAATGCTTAAACACCAAGAATTCCACAACCTAAACTTACAGCAATACTCCTTACCGTTAACCCCTTTACCTGCGCTCAATCATTATTTATATGCAGTTAAAAGTTCACCCTAGCAAAATGACAAGCCCTACCCATTATGTTACAATTGAAAAGTTTCACTGATTGAAATTATCAGTTACATACAATTATTTGTAGTCACACTTATAGATTCAAGGTTTTAAAGTCTTGACTCTAACATGCAACAAATAAAAAAACCACAGCGACTACAAGCATTAAATTACATAAGGATCGGGGTAGCGATGAATAAAAATTCCCTAAAAAATCACACAGCACAAATGCTTTACGATAGCAACAAATCACAAGATAGTTGTGGTGTTGGCTTTATTACACATAAAGAAAGCAAACAATCACACGATTTATTGGTCAAATCTCATGAAGCATTATGTACCATTCCCCATCGTGGAGGCATGAGTGCAGAAGGCATTGGTGATGGAGCAGGCGTAAATATCGATTTGTCACTTAACTTTTTCCGCAAAGTGACAGGCAACAACGACCTAGAATTAGGGCAATTTGGTGTTGCCAACTTCTTTTACCCAGAAGATCATATTAAATATGATGCTGTTGCAACTGAACTGGTAGAAAAGCACTTAAAAGAATTTGACCTACCTGTTATCACATGGCGAAATGTCCCTGTTGACAACAGCGTACTTAATGCTGCCTCAGTTAAAGCACAACTTCCTATTAGACAAGTTGTTTTTGCTAGACCCGCTGCTTTAAAAGATGCATCTAATGAAGCATTTGAAAAACACATTCAGGTTGCCTTATTAACCATAGAAGCAGAAGGCTTTACCCGCCACGAGCTAGATGGTTTTTACCCTTTATCTATGAGCTCTCGCACTCAAGTTTATAAAGGTCGCTTAAACTCATTTGAAGTGATTCCTTATTTCACTGATTTGTACGACTCAGATCATGAAATTAGTACCTTATTTTTTCACACTCGTTTTTCAACAAACACTGCTCCTGCAACCATGATGGCTCAGCCATTCCGTTACATGGCGCACAATGGTGAGTTAAATACCGATAAGAAAAACAGGCTCAGTGAAAATGCAATTGCCAGACAAAATAACAAAGAAGTTATTTTCCCTATCGGACAATCTGACTCAGGACGTTTAGATCAAACATTAACACGTCGTATTAATGAAGATCAGTTAGATATTGTTACCGCAATTTTGGCAATGATGCCACCTGCATGGGAAAACGACACATCGTTATCTGATGATGTTCGCGCCATGCTTGAATACTTCAGTTTATATGAAGAAAAGAATGATGGCCCCGCTGCAATTATCTTTAATGACGGCGTTCGCGTAGGCGCACGTCTTGATCGCTTAGGTTTAAGACCTTTACGTTCTGTTGAAACCAAAGAGTACCTTGCGGTCATGTCAGAAGCAGGACAAATTGACTTCCCTGCAGAAGAGGTACTAAAACGCGGCCGCATCGAAGCCGGCGGCATGCTGTACTTTGACCACAGCACAGGTGAATCTTATGACAGCCACCAAGTCATGGAGCGCCTGGCTAAAGAAAAAGACTACAAAGCGCTATTAGATCAAAGTGCTATTCATATTACAGATCTTGATGAAATCCAGCTATCCGAATTAAACAACGATCACGTTTTTAATATAGACCAACGCCACACGGCTTATTCGCTTAATCAAGAAAGCTTTAAATTCTTGCTTGATCCAATGCTAAGCATTGGACTTGAGAAAGTGTCAGCGATGGGCTATGGCATTACACCTAATGCATTATCAAAAGCTGAAGGCGGTATGTCGCGTTATTTTAGTCAACGTTTTGCACAAGTCACTAACCCACCATTAGATTCCTTACGTGAAAGCGACGGCATGACTTTACGTGTTGCGCTAGGTTCAAAACCAACCTTTGCAAAACATGGAAGCAAACAACTAATTATTGAGTCTCCTGTTTTACAACGCACTCAGCTTGCACAAATTCGCAAACAAACAGCTACCAGTCATATCACCCTAGATATGCTTTACACACCTGACTATGAAGATGCAGAGAAAAGTGCTAATGCCCTAGAAGCTGCATTTTTAGCCGTTTGCCAGCAAGTCGAAAAAGCAGCTAAAGAAAATATCGGCATTATTATTTTAAGCGATATGAATATCAGTACAGATAAAGCAGCAATCCCTGCTTTGTTAATGATTTCTGCTGCCAACCAACATTTAACCAAGCAAGGCTTACGCTTTAACTCTTCACTGATTTTAGAAACAGGACAAGCCGCTAGCCCACATGATGTGGCTACTATCCTAGGCTTTGGTGCTTCAGCGATATGCCCTCTCAGCGTTCATAATCGTGTTATCACTCAACATAGTAATGAACAAGCCCAACAAAATGCTTTGGATAACTTTCAAAAAGGGGTTGCTAAATCCCTAATGAAAACCATGGGCAAATTTGGCTTATGTACTGCTGAAAGTTATATCGGCGGGGAGTTCTTTGAATCAAATTATCTCGATACAGACGAACCTAAACTTAAAGCCTATTTCCCAAACATTCATTCCTCTGTTGGTGGTGTTCGCTATGCTGATATTGCAGCCAGCGCTACTGAATGGCATCATAAAACACTGTCTATTAAAGAAGAAAATGACATCCCTTTCTTAGGCTTATTTAAAGAGCGCCAAGAAGGTGCGGGGCATACCTTTGGTAACACCGCAGTCAGAGAATATATCAACATGACTGATGAGGATATTTTATATATCCCTCAAAATAACAATAACAAGTCAGAAGCAGTTAGCGATACCGCTTATCTAGATTTTGGTTACGATAAACGTTCACCCGAACAAATTGACAATTTTGGCATTACACCGGCTTATCGCAGTTTTACTAAAGGCTTATACCTTGAACGTGACAGCAGACCCGCTGCCCTTCGCGATATTGTAGCCTTCCCTGCTGATATTCGTTCTGCTGTAAGCTGTGAAGATTTTGACTCACAACTGAATACTCAGAATTTACGCGGCAACAACAATTATTTGATCCTTGGCTTAAAAGTCGAAACGAATAATGCAATCGATTTTACGCTATCTTTAACTGAAAACTCGTCAGCTCAACGATTAAATTCACTGGCAAAACACCTTAAAAATCGTTTTAAAAATGAAGAGTTTAGCTTAACTACAAATAAAGACCACATTGCTGTAAAAGCCACAGATATTGCGACTTTAGTTAATAATTATCTAAACTCAATCCAGACAGCCAGAGCCCCCATTGAGCTATCCAAGGTACAAGGCGCACACGAGATCACAGCTGTATTAGCCTCTGGCGCAATGAGTCACGGTGCTTTATTATCAGAAGCGCATGAAGCTGTCGCTCAAGGTACCAATATTGCTGGCGCAATAAGTAATTCTGGTGAAGGTGGCGAGCATTCCAGTCGCTTTAACACCATAAAATCAAGCAAAATAAAACAGTTTGCTTCAGGTCGATTTGGCGTTTGGGCTGGCTATCTTGCTGACCCTAATATTGAAGAAATTGAGATTAAAATTGCTCAAGGCGCAAAACCTGGCGAAGGTGGTCAATTACCAGCAGCTAAAGTCTCGGTTGAAATTGCATCCTTACGAGGTGGCACACCTAGAGTTGAATTGGTTAGCCCTCCACCGCATCATGACACCTATTCTATCGAAGATTTGGGTCAGTTGATTCACGATGCCAAAGCCGCACGCGTTAAAGTTATTGTTAAACTAGTTTCATCAGAAGGCATCGGAACCATTGCAGTCGGTGTTGCAAAAGCCGGCGCAGATGTAATTAACGTTGCCGGTAATACCGGTGGCACAGGTGCAGCCGCTGTTACTAGTTTAAAAAATAC
>WTAG01000167.1 GCA_013139755.1 Methylomarinum sp.
TTGCAGTACACCTCTTAGCCTACAATCTTATACGAGCAAATATTGCCAGAGCTGCCTGTCTTAATGATAAAGAGCCTAGACACCTTAGCTTTATGTCAGCGGTTCAGCTGATGCGTAACACAGCAAATTTGTGCCTCACATTAACGGAGATAGCTTTACGGAAATTAATCCGCCCTTTATTAATAGCCATGGCTCAAACGGAAATTGGACAACGAAATAGACCTAATCAGCCAAGACTTATAAAGCGCAGACCGAAGGGCTACTCATTAATGACAAAGCCAAGAAGTGAGTATGTAACTAATTGATATAGTTGGATTTAACACCACTGGTAGCGGTATTGGGAGCAGATGCTTTGTTTGAGGTGTTGGAAATGTTAGAAAAGCAAGCTAAGACAGGCAAGCATGTTGATGCCAAGACTGTTGAAAAGTTAGAGCATATAGTTGATCTGACGGTTAAGAAACTGTCTAACAGTTAATCAGAGGTTTATTAAATAGTGCTGAGTTATTTTACTTCATAATATTTATGAGGTGATAACTCGACTTACGAGAGAAATAGAATAAATATATATGAATGACGAACTAAAAAAACCTCTTATTCTGGTTGCGGAAGATGATGATATAACACGTATTATTACCGTTAAAACATTAGAAAATATAGGTTACCGGGTTATTACGGCTATCAATGGGAAACAAGCTATTGATGTTTGTTACCAAGAATTTCCTCAAGTTATTTTAATGGATGGCATTATGCCTAAGGTAGATGGGTTTGATGCCTGTCAACAAATAAAGCAGTCAGCCGATAGACGTATCCGTGATATCTCTATTATGATGGTGACAGCCCTGGAAGATGATGATGCTATTGATAAAGCATTTAAAGCAGGGGCTGAAGATTATATTCCTAAACCAGTGAATTGGCATATTCTTGAGCATCGACTGGATGTTTTGATTGCAAAAATTCAAGCAGAGAAATCCTTACGAGAGAGTGAAGAACGTTTTCATGCGATTGCAGATTCGGCCAATGATGCCATTATTTCAATTAACTCCCTGGGCAATGTGACTTTTTGGAATGAGGCGGCCAGTCGTGTTTTTGGTTATTCTGAGCTTGAAATGATGAATAGACCGATAACAATATTGATTCCTGAAGAGAATTTAGCTAAACATAATAAAGGCTTTGAACGGGCTAATAAGTCAGATGTACACACAATTAGTAAAGAGACTCGTCAATTAAAAGGACTGAAGAAAGATGGCTCTATTTTTCCTTTGGAGCTTACACTATCAGCATGGACATTAAATGATCAGCGTTATTATTCTTGTATTTTAAGAGATATAACCGAGCGATTAATCAAACAGGAAGAATTGAATAAATTATCAACTGCAGTTAAACAAAGCCCCAATCTAGTGATTATGACTGATCTTCACGGGGTCGTTGATTATGTTAATCCGCAAATTAAAAATATTACTGGCTATGATTATGAAGATATCGTTGGGAAAAATATAAATATTCTACGCTCTGGAGCCACAGCCCCTTCGGTGTATGAAAACTTATGGAAAATGATAAAACTGGGACGTACATGGTCTGGAATATTACATAATAGAAAGAAAAATGGTGAATTATATTGGGCAAAAGAGTCTGTCTCTCCTATTTTTTCACAAGTAGGTTTAATCTCTCATTTTATTGCGATTCAAGAGGATATTACCGAATCAAAAGCGTTAGCTGAAGAAATTGCATATAGAGCAAGTCATGATTCATTAACTGGGTTAATTAATCGGCATGAGTTTGAAGTTCATTTGAATTTATTGTTACGAGACTCTGACAATAAGGATGTACATGCGCTTTGTTTTATTGATTTAGATCGGTTTAAGATTGTAAATGATACGGCTGGGCATTTAGCAGGAGATGAGTTATTGCGTCAGCTGGGCCAACAAATGAAAGAAGCGGCACGTAAACAGGATATTTTAGCCAGACTGGGCGGGGATGAGTTTGCCCTTATCCTGTCCCATTGTGAACAGAGTCAGGCAATTAAAGTTGCGGAGAAACTTCAGCAAATTATTAATGATTACCAGCTTATTTGGGATAATCACACCTTTAAAGTCGGTGCAAGTATAGGTTTGGTCAATGTTAGAAAAGGTGATGATGCGACAGAGGTACTAAAGTTTGCCGATACTGCATGTTATGCGGCAAAAAACACTGGGCGTAATAAAGTTTATATTTTTAGTGAGGATGATAAATATCTAAATCAAAAATCAGGTGAAATTCAATGGGTGCCAAAAATAGAAAAGGCATTAGAAAACAATGAATTTTGCCTTTATGCACAGAAAATAAAACCTTTAAGCAACACTAAACAACAAGAAAAATGTGAAATTTTAGTAAGATTAATTGATGACGATGGTTTAGTTATTCCTCCAGGTGCTTTTCTACCAGCAGCCGAACGTTTTAGTTTAGCGACGAAAATTGATTGCTGGGTTATTGAGCAGTCATTGCTCTGGTTTACAGAACACCCTGAAAAATTGAATGAACTAGATAGCTTTAGTGTTAACCTTTCTGGACAAAGTTTGGCGGATGATAAAATTCAATTATTTATTATCGAATTGATTGAGAGATTGCAATTTCCAGCTCAAAAAATAATCTTTGAAATTACTGAAACAGCGGCTATTAATAACTTGGTTCAGGCGCAATCATTAATAGGGGGGTTGCAAAAAATAGGTGTTAGATTTGCACTGGATGATTTTGGCAGTGGTTTATCTTCATTTGCGTATTTAAAAAATATGCCTGTTGAGTTTCTTAAAATTGATGGCTTATTTGTTAAAGATATTGTTAATGATCCATTTGATAAGGCTATGGTCAAATCAATCAATGAAATAGGTCATATAATGGGTAAAGAAACGATTGCAGAGTTTGTTGAAAACCAGGATATTGTTGATGCTTTACAGGATATTGGGGTAGATTACGCCCAAGGGTATCATTACAGTGTACCCGCTCCTTTAGGTGAAATTAACTTTAAGGGTAGTTTTAGAAACTCATAACCTGTACGGACTCAAACCTACCTAACCTAACCTTATAAGGTCTTGGTTGATGGTTGGTTTAATTATTGGACTATTTATGGGTAATTGAACAACAAATATAGCCCCTTTTTCGCTACTATTCTTTGCCCATATTTGACCTTTGTGCGCTTTAATTATTTCTTTACAAATAGCTAAACCAAGTCCTGTTCCGCCTGCTTTTGTGTCTGTCTTGCTACTCTGAATAAATGAGTCAAAAATACTTTCAAGTTCTTTTTCTGGAATGCCTATACCACTATCTTCAAACATCAGGTTGATAACTTCCTGGTTATTATGGCTTGACTGGTTGGCGGTCATTTTAATGATGCCATTAGTTTCTGTAAATTTAATTGCATTGGATAACAAATTGATAATGACCTGATGAATACTTTTTTTATCGAATACAACAAATTGTTCGGCAGAAATAGTTAACTGTAATTGTATTTTTTTTCATTGATGACTGGAGTAAGCTCTTCAATGCAGGTTTTTAGTACAGTGATTAAATCTTGTTTGATATAAGTCATGGGCATATTGCCGGATTCATATTGACTTAAATCAAGAAGGTTTTCTAGTAAGCTATAAAGACGAGAACTACTTTGTTTGATATGAGTAAAATATCTTTTTAATTTTTCAGTATCTAGTTGACCCGCTCTTTTTAACCCTAGTTGACTAAAACTCATAATTGCATGCATAGGCGTTCTGAGTTCATGAGACATATTGGCTAAAAAATAGCTTTTTGCTTTATTTGCTTGTTCTGCCTGTTTTAATGCTTTTTCTAGTTCTATCGTTCTATCAGCTACTTTTTGTTCCAGTAAACGTTGATGTTCATGTAATTCAGTTGTGACTTTTTCTAACTTAAGAAAGACATTAACTTTAGAAATGAGCACATGGGCATTAATCGGTTTGAAAATATAATCGACAGCCCCAGATTGATAACCTAGGTAAATATTTTGTTCATTACGCTCCATGGCTGTAATAAAAATAATGGGGATATTAGCCGTTGATTTATTATTTTGGAGGGTTTCTGCAACCTCAAAACCATTTAAAACGGGCATATGTACATCGAGTAAAATAACGGCAAATGAATGTTTTTTTACTAGGTCAAGGGCTTCCTTTCCAGATGAGGCTAAAATGATCTCTACCTCAATTCTACGAAATATTCCTTTTATAAGTTGTTGGTTATCAATGATATCGTCGACAACTAAAATTTTTTGTTGGGCCATATTAATTATTTATTACGAAAGATCAATTCTCATCAGAGTATTCAGCCATAATAATCTGAATATCTGGTAATATTTGTTTCATAAGTGCTGATATTTTAGGATCAAAATGCTTTCCAGCTTCTGTTTCAATTAACTCAATGGCTTTTTCAATAGGCCAAGGTTCTTTATAGGGTCGCCGAGATAGTAACGCATCAAATACATCAGCAACCGCACATATTCTACCTGCAATTGATATATCTTCTCCTTCTAAACCTTTTGGATAACCACTGCCATCCCATTTTTCATGATGGTGTAAAGCAATTTGTTGGGCCGTCGTCATCAATTCCGAATCCTTATCCGAGAGTATTGATCCTCCGATAGTGACGTGGCTTTGCATGACTTTCCACTCATCGGCATCCAGTTTTCCAGGCTTCAATAATATATTATCTGGAATACCAATTTTTCCAATATCATGCATAGGTGCTGCATTTAAGATTAATTCAGCTTGTGCTTCTGGAAGCCCATACGCTAAAGCCAATAAATAGGCGTATTTACTCATTCTTATAATGTGATTGCCTGTTTCATTGTCACGGTACTCTGCCGCTAACCCCAGTTTTTGAATCACTTGTTGGCGGGTATGATAAAGCTCTTTTGTTCTTTGTTTTACTCTTTCTTCTAAAACCTGGTTTTGCTGTTTCACTTGTTTATGCATCAAGCGAACTTCTAATAAGTTATGGATTCTATTTAATACTTCAGGCTTGTTAAAGGGTTTGGTTACAAAGTCTTTTGCGCCGCATTCCAATGCTTTTAAATGTGTTTCCTGATCAGTTTGAGCCGTGAGAACCAAAACTGGAATATAATCACCTTTGAAGCGCTTTTTTAATCTTGCCATCACTTCAAAACCATCAATTTTAGGCATTCTAATATCAAGTAAAAAGGCATCAAACTCAGTGCTGTCGCATAAACTTTCAACTTTGCTGGGATCAGTTGTTGACTGGATATTTAAATAGCCTTTTATCTGTAAAACGCGTTCTAATAATTTTACATTGGCTGGCTCATTATCAATAATTAAAATATTAGCTTCAAGAATTTCGCTGTTCATATCCATTATAGGCCTCTGTTTTTTATTCAGTCTTAATGCTGACTTTTTTTATTATTTTATACAGTATAGTTCAATAATTCCTTGCATCTCTGGTAGATGAAAAGGTTTGCTCAAATACTGATCAAACCCGGCATCAATACCACGGTTTATGTCTTTTGCAGTTGCTTCAGCAGTTACCGCAACGATGGGAATAGATTGAGTTTTTGGATTTGCTCTTAATTCTTGCAGTGCTTCTATTCCATTAATACCTGGTAAGTTTATATCCATCAGAATGAGGGATATATCTTTGCTATAAGCAATACTAATACCTAACTCAGCAGTATGTGCTGAAATTAGATTAAGTCCGGTAAAACGAGATACAATTTTTTCAACTAAATGCACATTTGCGGGGTTATCTTCAATGTATAGAATGGTACCGGATACATTCTTCTTCTTATTACTTTCTGTTTCATCAGAAACTGAGTCAGTCTGATTGGATTTGTTTTGGGTTGATAGGGGGATTTCAGCCCAAAATGACGAGCCTACCCCTACCTCACTTTTAAATCCGATAGCTCCCTGCATTTTTCCCATCAATTCTTTACAAACAACTAACCCTATTCCAGTTCCCTCTATATCAGAGTTTTCGGCACCCAGGCGTTCAAAAGGAGAGAATAATTTTCTTTGTTGATCTTTTTCGATACCAGTCCCCGCATCTTTAATAATAATGCGTAACTTGTTATTCCCAATAGCCTCACAATTAAGAGTGACCCAGCCTTTTTTAGTATTGTATTTAATCGCATTTGACAGTAAGTTTAAAATAACTTGTTTTATACGGGTGTAATCAGCTAATACCTGCAATGAATCATTTGCTCTGTTTTGTAGGTTAATAGTTATATTATGTGCCTCAGCAAAGGGTCTAATCAGTGATATGCATTCATCCAGAATGTCATTAATTGAGAGCGGTTCAATTGATAGATCTATATTCCCAGATTCGATTTTGCTTAAATCAAGAATATCGTTAATTAAAGAGAGTAAGTGCTTTCCCGATTTTAATATATAGTGGACACTATCAGCCTGATTTTCAGTTAGGGGTTCTGAGGGGTCATCAGCCATCAGTTGACTGAAGCCTAAAATGGCATTAAGTGGCGTTCTCAATTCATGACTCATTGAAGATAGGAATTCTGACTTTGCTTTATTGGCTTTATCAGCATGTTCTTTTTCTTGAAGTATCTCTAGTTCTAGTGCCTTTCTATTAGTTATATCTGTATGAAGTCCCATCATTGTAACTGGGTTACCTGAACTATCTTTATTGATGACTTTGCCACGGCATAACACCCACTTCCAACTATTGTCTTTGCAACGAAGGCGTAGTTCTACCTGGTATATATCAGCTTTCCCATCAAAATAATTCCTCAAGGTGTCCTGAACTTGAGGCATATCATCGGGATGTACACTATTTAACCAGGTATCAATAGTGGGTAGTAACTCGTTTGTTTTATACCCCAGCATTGTTTCATATACAGGTGTTACAATAAAGTCTCCCGTTATGATATTCCAGTCCCATACTGCATCACCCGTTGCGCTAAGCGTAAGGTTTAGACGATCATGACTATATTTGACATCTGTAATATCTGTACGGATAGCGATATATTGTTCTGGTTTACCTTGTCTATTCAAGTAAGGAACAATGGTGGATGAAACCCAATAGAGTGAGCCATCCTTTGCTTTATTTTGTATTTCGCCATGCCAGGTTTTTCCACTAGAAATTGTTTCCCACATGTCTATAAAAAAAGACTCTGGGTGAAAGTCTGATTTTAAAATCCGATGGTTTTTTCCTATTAATTCATCAACAGAGTATTGACTAATCTGTTCAAATTTATCATTAGCATAAGTGATATTACCTTTGGCATCGCTAATACTAACAATGGCATGCTGGTTGAGGGCGCTGTGTTGAAAAGCCAGTTGAGCAGTTTTCTCTGCAAGTAGTTTACAATTTATTTTTTGTAAACGAAAAAATCGTAGAATGACTAGAGCAACGATAATAAAAGCGATTAGAGAAAGTTGAATAGGTAGCTGATAATCAACTTTTTCTATGTACTTTTGTTTGATCCATTTTTGAACAATTTTATGCTTACTTTCGTCAGAAATTGATAACATGCTTTTGTTCAATATTGAGTATAAAACTGGACTTTCTTTTGACACAAAAAGTGTTAGTTTCATCTCTATAGGGATCTTGCCCACAATCTTTATATTATGAAGCCCCATCTCAGCAATGTGATAACTTGCAAGAGCCATGGTTGCCAACATGGCATCTGTTTTTCCAGTGGCTACTGCATTCAAGCCTTCTTGTATATTTTGGACTTCAATAAAGGATATGTCAGGATAGGTCGTAAAGATATCGGCGGTATAACCGTAGCCTTTAATAATGGCAATTTGCTTATCTTTTATCTCATCCAGGTTGTCAACATAATGTTGGGTAGTGCCCATAACAATAATGATGGGATTAACACTATAAGTATCAATGGGAATAAAGTTTTGATTTAAAACCAGATCAGCAATATCACCAGAAATAACATCTACTTTTCCTGCAATCGCAATTTTTAGAGATTCACTCCAGCTTTTTACAGGAATTGCATTAAATGATAACTGGCTTTTTTGTTTAATTTCCTGAAGGTGATCAGCGACGATTCCATAATATTTTCCAGAAGCATCAAAAGCCTCATAGGGTAGCCAGTTCGGATCTCCTGTGAAATTGATAACAGGGTTTTGTTTGATCCAGTTTTTTTCCTGGTCCGTTAACTCAAGGGGAGAGGCGAAGGTGTTATTAATAGATAATACACAGATAAGCAGGCTAAGAAAATGTGCTACCAATAAATTTCTCATGCTAATGAATTGGGGCTATATTTAACAATAAATAAACATTTTACATGAATTTAAGATGTATCTATATAGTATAGATATAGGCATCTTTAAAGATCTTGATGTGGGGTATTTGTTATTGCAAATAGATCAAAACATGTAGAGCGAACAACGGTTCGCCCTACAAAGATAGTGTTGAATATAATTCCTAGATAAAAAGCAAAATAATTAGTTGTGCAGATATAATTCTAAGAATCATCACCAGGGGATAAACAGTTGCATAAGCGATTGATACCGCTGATGAATTGCTCAAACTATTGGCGAATGCAAGGGCAGGGGGATCCGTCATGCTGCCAGCTAATAGCCCACAAACCGAAAGATAATTAAGTTTGTATAGTCCTTTGGCAATAAATGCCACGATTAACAGGGGTAAAAGGGTGATTAAGATAGAGCAAGCCATCCAGTAAAAACCATCACCATTAACGAGTGTATTAACAAATTGATCGCCAGAGTGTAGGCCTACGCAGGCTAAAAACAAGACGATACCAATATCTTTTAAAATGATATTGGAGCTTTTAGGTAAGTGCCAGGTCATGGTACCCCAGTTACCGACTCGACTTAGCAGGATGGCAACAATTAAGGGGCCGCCTGCAAGACCCAGTTTAATAGCAGAAGGAATGCCTGGGATAAAGAAAGGCCAGCTACCTAAAATTACACCTAAAGTGATCCCTATAAAGATAGGTACAATTTGAGGGTGATTCATTGTTTCTAATGAATTACCGAGTATTTTCTCAATCTTTGTAAGTGATTCTTCAGTTCCTACTACATGTAACTCATCACCAAACTGAATATGTACAGAGCCATTGGGCGTTAATTCAACTTCTGGTCGTTTAATTCTAGGAATTGTCACGCCATAAAAAGTACGAAGATCACTGACTGTTTTTCCAATAGCTTCTTTATTGGTGACAACAAAGCGTTTACTAAATAACAGGTTTGATGAGATATCTTTTAAGTTAACTTCAGATTCATGCCCGATCAGCATTTTTAACTCTTCAAGCTTGTTTTTTTCACCGACTAAGCGAATGCTATCACCCATTTTTAATTGGGTTAGATTATTAACAATTTTAACTTGGCCATCATGCAAAATACGGGTGACAACCACATCCATTGATTCAAAGAAATGTATTTCATCAATGGTTAATCCATCAAGGTTAGTATTTTCGATTTTTAAATCAACCCAGATAGGGTGATTAGCATTTTCTTTTTGGGATTGGGTAAATGCTTCGGCAGCTGATTCAACATTGACCTTAAAAAAGTATTTAGTTAACAGCATGGTTAAAATAATGCCGATAATACCAAAAGGGTAGGCAACCGCGTAGCCAAGTCCAGGAAGTTTCAGTGTCTCATCATCCATTGATGCCATACCACCCAGTATTTCTTGCGCTGCGGCTAATGAGGGTGTATTGGTGGTTGCGCCAGAAAATAAGCCAACTGCAACAGGAATTTCGATTCCGCCAAAATAGCTAATCAGTACAGTAATAATCGCGCCAAGAATGACAATGCTGGCAGCCAGAATATTGAGTCTGATCCCATTTTGTAAAAATGAATTGACAAACCCAGGCCCTACTTGCAGTCCAATGGCATAAACAAACAGAATAAGGCCAAATTCACGTAAAAAATGCATGATATGAGCATCAATCGTCATGCCAAAGTGACCAAAGGCTAAACCTGAAAATAAAACCCCGGCGATGCCTAGCTTAATTTTAAAAAAAGGTATTTCACCGAGAGCCAGACCAACAGAGATGACCAGGCTGATAACTAATAAAGTGTGTGCTACCGAGTCTCCGGTTAGCAAGTCGATAAACCAATCCATTACATATTGTCTGCAAGTAACTTAAAAATAGAATTTAATAATAGCATGCTAAGGAACGTGCATGAAACAACCTCCCGTTTATAGCTAGTCTTTTTACCCCAGGAGGGATGATCTCATTCGTTGCGTAGAATAACTATGCGCCTCATGAGATCATCCCTCCTGGGGTAAAAATACTGCGTTATAATTTCGGGAAGTTATTCCATACACGTTCCTAAATGTGATCTATTTATTAATAGATTATTTATTAAAAGATTAAAATGGCTATGAACGTAACTCAGGTTTAAAAAGCATTGAGATTCTGTGTTGTTTCCATGGGTAGGAGGGGCCTCTGGGCCGCGACAAGATCAAGAGCAGTTCGCGGCTAGAAAGCCCCTCCCACTTTAAATTACAGTCTTTTTTTAAAATTTAATTTTGGATTTATGTGTTAGTTTTCCTGCAAGCTGTGGCTAGTTAATCGTTATTAAAAGATTAAAAGATTAAAAGATTAAAAGATTAAAAGGGCCAGATAATGGGAATTAACCATAAGGCCATCGTGGCTACAATAAGGCTAAGCGGTAAACCTAATTTTATATAGTCTATAAAACGATAACCGCCAGGGCCAAAAACCATCAGGTTGGTTTGATAACCAATAGGGGTAACGAAGCTTGCAGATGCAGCAATCATTACCG
>WTAG01000718.1 GCA_013139755.1 Methylomarinum sp.
AAAACAGGCTATTTATCAGAAATACAATTTTAATTTGATTGAGTTGACTGATGAGGAAGTGCTGAATCTGGATGATATTTTGCCTAGGTTGTTGTTGAAATTTGGGGTACAGGCTTATTGAATTAGGGAATAATTGAGAATTTTAATTCATTAAAAAAATATCGGTTATTTGGAGTGATGTTTTTAGACTTAAAGTAGTCAATATAAATTATATGTAGGAAAATTAATATGACCTTTAGGATTGAAATGGAGAGTTATTTTGGCTCGTGATAATTTTACTAAGATAGTTATTGAAAAATTAAAAGCAAGAGTAGCGCATCGATGTTCCAATCCTGATTGTCGAGTTCCAACCTCCGCACCATCAGCAGATAATAAAGTAAATAATATTGGTGTGGCGGCTCATATACATGCCGCTTCTTCTGGAGGGCCAAGATACGACAAGTTGATGACTGTTGCTGAAAGAAAATCTATAGATAATGCTATATGGTTATGTGCAAATTGCTCTATTAACATTGATAGAGATGAAAATAGGTATACCGATATTTTTTTAAAAGAATGGAAGGTAAAAGCCGAGGATACTGCCCGCGCTGAGCTTGGGAAAAAATTGCCAAGTAATAATGAAACTATCGATACTGTAACAGCTGCTCTGACAGGTTTACCTAAAAACCCCATCATGAATGCTATATCTAATGTGCACCAAGCCACTGAAAAAGCATATGAATTTATTGACCCAAGGTTTTTAGTGAAAACTGCACATAATGATGGTTTAACATCCATTAGAATTTATGCAAAAGAAGATGTTTCATTAATGCTGAATGTTAGAGCCGAAAATGTTAGTGAATATTTGGAAAAGTATCGGTACTTGATAGAGCATGGTAAAGATTTCGTAATGAAATCTGAGGCGATTACCATTGAAGGTTCAAAGTTATTTGATGAAATTTTTAATCATAATGATGGAACCTTAAGTATTTTGACTAAGAAAAAACAGGCAACGCAAAAGCTATGGTTGGTTAAAAAAGAAACAGGCGTAGTTGAGGTGTTTGATGATATTTTAGGAACTATTACATTTGGAACTAAATCTTTCGCTTTTAATGGGTCGGCGTATAACAAGATTTTTAGTTTAAGCTTCAGGAAAAACTTGGTTGGCAGCCATAATGAAGCGAACTTTACGATGCATTTTTGTTTTGACCAATGGGAAGGAATGAATTTAATGAGCCTTCCTTATTTTGATAAAGTTTTATCATTAATTTCCAAATTGGCTCAAGGTTGGGAGATATATACTTCTCTGGAAATAATGGGAGTCCAGATTTTCTCTAGTCAGGGGATGCAGCTTAATGAACTGGACTATATCTTATGTACAAATACCTTATTACACTATACTAAGCGTTGTAAAATTATTTCAATAGCATTGCGTCAGGACATTGATTTCACATCAGATGTGTCTTTTACAGCAGATGAGCACCAGAATATTGTTGAAATAGTGGAAATTATTGAAGGAGAGCAAGTTTACGATGAAAGTAAAGTGAGTAATCTCACCTGTAATTTATTGGTTGATGACGAATGTAAGAATGTAAAAATGCTGGTTGAATCAACCGAACCGACTTCAATGCAATGGGTGGAAAAGGTTGCTGATAAGGTTTCACTATTTGGAAATGATGTTACTTTACCAGCAAAAATAATCTCTTTAGACCCTGTAATACCTAAAATTCGTGGCAAAGTAGATGAGCTAAAGAGTGGGGATGCAATTAAAATTGAGTGGGTTCCACAGAAAGGCTTTAAGTGTACTGTGAGTTATGAACTTTAATATATCTTAATGGAATAAATCTTTTGAAAACAATAAAACAATGGGGGCAGATTGTAATATTGCTTACTTAACAGCTGATTTACATTGGCTAGAGTTAAAGCGAAAGCTGAATGGTCTATAGTTCCCATACTGCTTTCTGCTCAATAACATCAATAAAACAACTACCTGAAAATCCATTAGGATAAAGTGTTGGTTTAGCATGTTTTTTTGGGCGTGAATTATCATCTATGTTTATAGGCTGACCAGTAAATAAACCATTTGGATCATTCAAAAAATGACTGTCATCACGCAGGGCAATCAGTATTTCTTCAATTGACACCTTTAGAAATCCAGAGAATATTTCGTGATCATGTTCTAAAGACGTGTCAACAATCCAGCCATTTACTGAGGTTATTTCGTTTTTATTAAGATTAAGATTAAGATTAAGATTAAGATTAAGATTAAGTGCAAGTGCTAATTCAACGTCCGACACAAGAGCCGTTTGTACCGCTTTGACCTTGCGACGTAATTGTAATCCCGCTTTACGTATAGTATTGGTCTTATGTAGCCAAGCGTCTTGAGTAGTGCTTCTTAGGAAGGTTGACTTAACTTCTAGTACTAATAAATGGCCATCCCTAATACATATTAGATCAACTTCCCCTGGGTCTTCGAATTCAGCCTTTGTTGGTTGATAGTTTAGGCAGACAAGAAATCCTCTTTCTTCAAAACATTTGGCTAATCGATGTTCAATTTGTTCTGTTTCTTTACGCACACCTACTCGACGAGAACCAAGTCTACGAAGGTTATTAATGGCTGCGCTGCTGTTGTTTTGTAATGCGGCTACCCATGGCAATTGAAAAAGGTAGCGACCCATTTTTAAAATGGGTAATTCGAAAAGCTCTGGCTTCTGTGTTGGTTCATTATTTCTTAACCGAGACGATAATGCCTTTAGATCGTTAGTCCAAAAATCAAGAATTGCTTCGGTTGCTAAGGGGTGACCTTGTGGGAAATTTTCGCTAACTGTCCATGGCTGAATAGTTTTGATTTTGGTTTGTCTATCAGACCAAGTGATGGGGAATCGGTTTTGTAGTCCTTGTATTAGCCCCTCCATTGCAAGTCGACTTAATGCTTGTCTAGAGTTTCCCGTTTCAGTTAAATGGTTTTTGTAAGGAAGGATATAATCAACGTTATAAAATGCAGTCATTAGTTCTAATGATAATAATGCTCGAAATAAATCTACCTGTAGTCCTGTTTTAATTATTATGGATTCATCTAAACCATAGACTTCAGTGAGTTGTAGGTAGGTACGAGTCGCTTTCATGTAGGCGAAAAAATTCATTTCATTATTTCCAAGTCGTTCAATAAGAAATGTGTCTAGTTCAGGTGATGAAAAAGTCTCAAGAGCGCGGTAATGCCAATAATTATGAAGGCGAGAGAGTTTTTCACCATTACGATGCCAAGCCCTTTCTTCATCAGGATTAAGTTTAACAATAATTAGTTCTGATCCAGAAAATTCAAAGCGAATACTGTCATCGTAGCAGAATGCATCAACAGATTGAGACAGAAAACTGTTGAGTTCAATCTGTGCATCAATTAATAATACTAAGGCTTGGTAAATATCATCCCTTGGCCTTGGTAAATCAGATGAAGGAAATAAAAAGGGTGATAAATGCTCGCGTAGTGATTGACCAACAATCTCTTCGGAAATATGAAATGTATCTTCAGTGGTCGTAAGCTTCCAGATTAAAGTATCATTAATGGCATCCCAAGTTGCCTGCATTTCATTATTGGTATCAGCGTTTTTATCTTGAGAAAATTCTTTAGGTATCAAATATTCAAAGGCATACAAACTGGCATATGTTAATAACTCAAGAGGTGATAGTTCGATGAGAGGCGCTCTGTACGTTTCAACCTCAGCAATGCGTTCACGATTGGCTTGGTCAAAGGTATGGCAGATTTTGACAAACTCATTGAACTCTTCGGTTTCGATGGTGGCTATTTTTTCAATTTCTTTCCAACGCTCGGAGTGTTGCCGTTGAACGAGCTTTGAATATCTAACAGCACGGCGAACAGCGTCAGGTGAAATTTTAGATATATGGTGTACTAAATCAAAGCAGGCTGTTTTCTCTTGCTCCATATAACGAGCTAGGGCAAGAGTGAAGGGCTCTGATTCATACAGCTCAGAGGGTAAGTTGGTCAAAAAATCACATGACCAGAAGTCAGAATTCCGCTCAACCGCTTTAACCTTATTTTTACCTCGTCGTGCAGGTTTTCCAGCAAGATACATTTCAGTAACGCTAATTGCAGCATCAGATGATGATAGACCAAGGGTGATAGCCTGTTCAAACTTTAGTTCGTAAATATTTTGATTTTTTTCCAAGATAGCCGAAATTTAGGATAGGATAGTTGAGTTGTGTAGTAGTTAGTATAGAACATGTTTTTATTAAGTGGCAGGACTGCTGTTTTTTTAAATTGTAACGTTACACCTGTAAACTGTAATATTATTACACTTTTGTATTTGGTGGTTTGCTGGAAAAAATAGTGCTGTTTCAGTGCTGTTGGCCCCTGATTTTAAGTGAAAGTCTAAGAGGGATGTTTAGTATTGTTGCTGCAACAGCATTCGATAATTTGCAACTATTATGGTGAGACGATGGTCTGAAATTAATAAGTGTTCATATAGAGTTGATAACATATAAACAGCTAACTGCTCAATATATCCCGATAATAATGATTTTTAGTCGTATTTCTTTGATTTATAGTTTTCAAAAAGTGTAGGAACCCTATATTTAAGAACCAATATTATTAAAAGAGTTATGTGTTTATAGTAAAATGGAGCTTGT
Organism: Methylomarinum sp.; assembly: GCA_013139755.1. The sequence goes on from WTAG01000718.1 coordinate 4,624, forward strand.
GATTATGGTTTTGACCCTCGTACTAATAAATGCAGGTAAGTTGTATAGTCAGCTTAACAAAATCAATAGAAACTCGTTTGTTTCTTGTAAATTAGGTGCAATAAAGCAATAGGAAAAACCATGCAAGCTTATTATGAAATTGAAGCTGAAATCCCCTTAAATCACCAGCTCAAGTTACAATTGCCTGAAAATATTCCCAGTGGTCGTGCCAAGGTTGCTGTTATTTATGAACTACCTGAAGAGCCTGAAAATAAGGCGGCAAAGTTAGTTGCTTTTTTAGAAGGCTTACCTGATGCTCCAGATGGTAAAAACTTGAGTCGTGAGGCTATAAGCGAGCATATTCAACAAGAAAGACAGGACTGGGATTGATATGGAGGCTGTCTATTTAGATACCTGTATGGTCATTGGTTTGATTGAAGGAGATTCTGAACAACGTATCGCTTTAAAAAAATACTTGTCAGGTACAACTGTTTTTAGTTCAGAACTGGTTAGATTAGAAGCTCGACTATTGGCCGTTCGGGAAAATAATTTCTCCCTGCTTAAGCTATACGATAATTTTTTCTCAGTTTGTAATTTTGTTGATTTAAATAGATCGGTTTTTGATTTGGCAACAACACTACGGGCAGAAAATAATTTAAAAACACCTGATGCTCTGCATCTAGCAGCAGCGATTGAAAGCAATTGTAGTGACTTTTGTACCAATGACAAGCACTTGCTAAAAATATCTACGCAGCATATCAAGGTTATAGATTGGGCTGTGTTATTGGGATAGTAATCCCGAAGAAGCTATCAAATTTTTTTGTTAGCAGATACTGAGTGATTAGTATGTCATTAAAGGTATTTGTTTTCAGCTAATGAGCTATTAAAATACTCAGAATTTTTTGAGGAGCTTACAAAATCTAACAAGTTTGTTTCTTGGTTTTTTAGATGGGGTGGGTGTTTTGTATGAGTTGTCCACAATTTATTTGCTGAAAGAGATTGAAATAACTGATGCTGTCTTGGGACCATCTTTGGACCGAAGGAGCCCAGCTGAGACCATGGCTAATTTTTGAAAGGCAGCTGCGACGCGCCCTGACCATTTGAGACGTTTTTTCACAAGGATTCGAATCCCTTGCTCGCCATTTTTAGATTTATTTTATTGAATTCAAAGTAAGTTTTAAATGTAATCTAGTTTGTCACTCAAAATACCGCCACCGATAATTAGTAGTTCATCAATATCTCGATAGCATTCTGTTATTTCCTCAGTCAGCAACTATGCCCCACGATTCATATTAGCGGCTTTGAGTAATCTAGGTGGTTAGCTGGTATTAAATGACCTCTGTCATATCGTTGACCAGGTTCTTTATATGATTTAGTTGAAACTCTTGGGTAGCATAGGATCGTAATAGAAACACTTATTCTGCTTAAAGTTGTCAGTATCACGCTGGGCGTTGTATTGGAATTTAACGGTACCTTTTTTCTCGCAATCTACCCAGATAGTAAACGTCTTAACTAACAGCTACTTATAGTCTAGCTTTTGAATATCAGCTGCATTATCGGATAGACTGACTATAATCAACACCATAATAAAAATAATTTACAGTGTTGTATTGATGTAACTTATGAGGCTTTAAATAATGAAAATGTCAAAAGAAATAAAGAGAATAGTCCAGATAATCGCCCTATTATTAGCCGTTGGGTGTGTTGTTTATATAAATTCCACAGCCACAATGAGCATGGGTGATTTTTCTGGTAACGGTAGATAAGTAACAACTAGGAGTCAACACAGAATTTGGAATGCCAAATGGAATACACTTTTTATATATACCTAGCTTATTCAAACAAATAAATCTGGTTGAATAACGCCTGCAGTATTCCTTGTATTAATCATAAAAGTGAACCTGATATTGCATGTCGCTTTTTGATAACAAACTTTGATACCAAAAAATACAATTCTGACACGGTTTTGTAAGGTATAACCTCAATGCCATTAAGTTAATCCTCAAAAGATGCGCTTCGTTCCTCAGCACATCCTATATTAAAAATTCTTAACTTAATGACATTGGGTATAACTTCTATTACTGGCAATTTCCTGAAGAAACCGGAGACAAGACTATGTTACCGTTACTAACATGATTGACCATATAACAAATACCATTAGGCTGCATCGTATATGTTGACTTAGTTGCACTGTTTACTGGATAGGGATTTACATAAACCTGTTCGCTATAGGTTGAATATCGTGATCTATCATTGTATGTATTGCTTAATGTTGAGCCGATAATTCCACCTACAATAAGCCCTCCAAGTGCATAAAGCGCATAATCTCCATAGTAATCTCCATAGTATTTACTTGGGCCATATGGATAATGTCCATACCCTCGATTATGCTTGTTGTAAGATTGTCCATGACCTCGATAGGGATTGTTGTAAGATTGTCTATGACCTCGATAGGGATTTTTATATGAGCGCCCACGCTTGCTATCAGCTAAAGCAGAGTTAAAGCTCATTGCTACAAAAATGATGCTTAAAACAATTATTCCGGATTTCATGATACACCTCCACATATATTTACCTGTGTTAATAGAATACCTCAAGCATGCTTAACTGCATGTTAATATGGTTGACTCTCTCTACTGAAAAAGTTCGATCTTTTAGTAAAATGAATTATTCCATGCAGAATAAGTCTGATTTCTAGCTGTCGTAATGTAGATTATTTGGGGGTATGGCTATGGAAATTTTTGATTCACTCAATCTTTATTTAATGACTCATCCAGTAATGCTGGATCAACTTGAGTTTGCATTCAGGATTAAATACTGGATCTTGCTAGGATTAGCCATTTATTTTGTTCTGCTGCCCTACAGGGAACACAAAAAAGAAATCAGGAAGCAGAAGGAACTTTCAAAAAAACCGGGACATTTTCTTGCTTGAAGGTTGTAAATTTTAAATTTAATCTAGTTTGTTGCTCGATTTCTTTCTATTGCTTATAACCTATTAAATGTAATCGTTTCTTTTTGTATTGACGGAAGTTGCCATTGTGAGAGGATCAAATACATTGTAACTGCAACCATTGATAAGTTTGTGGGATGGACTACAAAGAGATAACTTGAAATAGCTAGCTGTTCACCTTCAACCTTAGTGCATCATACGAGCTAGCTAAGGTGCTGAAATAACTGATTGAGAATTTAATTATGAATAAAATTTCTTTTTTTCCTAAACTGCTCGTTTGTATTGTAGTTCTGTTGGTATTGATTGTTTTGCACATAATACCTCTGCCAATATTGGAATTGCTGATTTTGTACGTTATGATTTTCCGGCCATTATGGTTTAAAAAACTGGTAGACCAAATTTATGATCGATAGAGTCAGTACAATCTATAATTAATTATGCTGTTCGTAGACTATTCAAATAACGTTCTAATTCTCTGCCACAACTATAGAAAACAGCTTTACTTTGATGGTTTTTAACCATGCCTAAAGTACCTTCAAGCGCACATAGAATAAATTGAGCGCAATCATCATGGTTAATAGCTTTATCGACAATACCTTGTTGTTGACCTTTCTCAAGTGCTTCTGAAATTGCTGTTTTCCAATATTTAAAAAATGTCTCAATCCGCGTTCTAAAGCCTTCATCAATAGGTGACATTTCTTGAGCAAGGTTGTTTAAAGGGCAGCCTAAATTAAAAAAATCATCACTCCATTCTTCATCAAGTTTTACAAATAAACTATGAATGCCTTCCAGTGGATCTGTGTAGGTCTTAAGCGGTGTTATCCAAATTTCAGTAATTCGTTTTTGTATCCGTTCTTCTAATACGGCATAGCCCAACACTTGTTTGCTAGGAAAGTGATGATACATGGCGCCTTTTTTTAAATCGGTATTTTTCAGCACTTTATCAATACGCATGCCCTGATAGCCATGTTTATGCATTTCCTGAAAGGCTGCTTGAATGATTCTATTCCGCGTATTTTCCGGGTTGCGTTGTGTTTTCATCAATAACTCCAAAAGTATTTTAATAATATTATAGACAGACCGGTTGGTTTGTACTACTATTTATTACAAACAGACTAGTTGGTCTGCTTTAAGGATTCAAGTTATTTGGAGAATTAAAATGATAAATTTATACACAGCCAATACCTTTAATGGGCAACGGGTATCGATTATGCTGGAAGAAATAGGTTTGCCTTATATTGCTCATCGAGTTGATTTGGCAAAAGGTGATCAACGACAAGCCGATTTTTTGCGGTTAAATCCCAGTGGCAGGATTCCTGTTTTGGTGGATCAAGACGAAGGTGATCCTGAACCCTTAGTGATAACCCAATCAACAGCTATATTGCAGTACTTGGCAGAAAAAACCGGACAATTATTGCCTGACTCTTTACCAGCAAGAGCCAAAGTTTATGAATGGATGCATTTTCATGCAATCGATATAGGTTCGATGATATTCAGTGCTTTTTATTTACAAAGACGTAGTTCGCCTAAGCAACTAGAAGCGGCTGAGCAATTAAGAAGAAGAGTACATGAGCTCTATCGATACTTTGATGAACAGTTAGCTGAGCATGAATTTCTGGTCGGGGATTTTTACAGTATTGCTGATGTTACCGCCTTACCAGCTGTCATTACCCAGGAACAAACATTAACCGAGTATTCAAATCTTATTCGATGGTTACAACAACTTAAACAAAGACCTGCGGTACAAAGAGGAATGGCTGTTCCAGCATTGGAGGTGAGTCATGAAAACTAATTTATCACTAGCACATCGTTTTTTTACCGCAGTCACGGCCAACCCAAAAACGATTATGGCCTTGGCATTTCTTATTATTATTGCCTCAGCGGCTTTTATCCCGACACTGACCATTGATTCCAGGTCTGAGGCATTTTTACCAGAGGATGATCCTGCATTGCTATACCGTGATCAGGTTGAAGAAACCTTTGGACTTAAAGATCCCATGGTGATCTCCGTAGTTAATAAAGGCGAACATGGAGTGTTTAATCCACAATCATTACAACTGATTCAGTGGTTAACGGATGAAGTGATGAAGATGCCGGAGATTAATCGGGATCGGGTGGTCAGTCTTGCAACTGAAGATAATATCACCGGTAATGAAGAGGGGATGCTGGTTGAAAAATTATATAAAAACCAACCAAAGACCCAGAATGATGCTGATAACATACGCAAAGCGGTTATGGATTTTCCTCTTTACCTTGGTAGTTTAGTTGCTCGGGATGGCTCGTCTACGTTAATCGTAACTGAGGTTTATGATGTTAATGAAGCACCCAAGGTCTATGAAAAATTACTCGCTTTAGCTGAAAGGGCACCGACCAATGGTGAAGAGCTACATGTAGCAGGCGATGGTGCGGTTTCAGGCTATCTAGTTACTTATATTAATGCTGATTCGGCTCGTTTAGTTCCCATTTCAGTCGTTATTATTACCTTACTTTGTATTATTTCATTTCGTACCTGGCGTGGAGTGATGATTCCGACGGTTATTATTTTGTCGGCCACTGCTTCAGCGCTAGGTCTTATGGCGGCCGCTGGTGTGCCGATTTATGTGATAACCACTAGTATGCCGATATTGTTAGTCGGCGTTGCGGTTGCGGACTCTATCCATGTGCTAAGCCAATACTATGAAGAATTGGCTAATCATCCAGAGAAAAGTCAGCAAGAGTTAGTGGTACGCACCATGGAATTGATGTGGCGACCTGTGACCATTACTACTTTAACCTCAATGATTGGTTTTTTGGGAATATCGGTTTCTTCTTTTATGCCACCGATGCAAGCCTTTGGTTTGTTCTCATTGATTGGGTTGGGGGTTGCAGGTGTGTTCTCATTAACCTTTGTTCCTGCGGCATTAGTGATATTAAAACCGGTCCATAGCTCAGCCTTTAAAACCAGTGGTCCAGATGTTTTTAGCCGAAGTATGGATAAAATAGGTGGCTGGGTACTAGGTCATACCAAGACAGTACTTTTTTTGGCTTTGATTGTCTGTGTAGTGGGCGTAATGGGGGCGCTTAAATTAGAAGTGAATGAATCTTGGGTAGAAAATTTTAGAATCTCAGAACCTATTTATCTAGCCGATATTGCCATTAATGAATCACTGGATGGATCTAATACGCTAGATATTGTGATAGAAACAGCTAATAAGGAAGATATCTTTAAACCAGAAAATCTACGTCGTATTGATGCGTTACAAACCTTTTTAGCAACGTTACCTCATGTTAATGGCAGTACATCAATTGTTGATTACATCAAACAGATGAATCGTTCATTAAATGAAAATAAAGCCTCTGCCTATGTGATTCCTGATGATGTTGATTTAATCTCGCAGTATTTTCTGCTTTATTCTGCCAGTGGTGATCCCACCGATTTTGAAGAAGAAATTGATTATGATTATCAGAAGGCATTAGTGAGGGCAAGATTAGATTCAGCACGGTATCAGCAAAGTAAAGTTGTGGTAGAAGAAGCGCAAAAATACATTGATTATGTTTTTAACACGGATGATATTAAAGCCACTTTATCGGGACGGGTTAATGTAGATTACCACTGGCTTGATACTTTGCTAGGAACACAATTTAAAAGTGTTTTATTTGCATTGGTCTTAGTCTGGTTTTTAGTTTGTATTAGTCTTAAATCGCTCTATGGCGGTACCTTAGCCGTTATCCCTGTGGTATTAGCTTGCTTGTCAGTGTATGCATTTATGGGGGGAGTGGGTATAACACTTGCAGTAGGAACCTCTATGACAGCGGCTATTGCATTAGGGATAGGGGTGGATTTTTCTATTCATACCTTAGATCGAGTCAAATTATTAATTACAGAACAAGGCTTTGATCCTGAGGTGGCATTACGTCAACTTTATCCATCAACAGGCCGTGCTTTATTATTCAGTTTTGTAGCGGTATTTGTTGGTTTCGGAATATTAGGATTAAGTTATGTGCCACCGTTATCAAAACTAGGCATGTTAATCGCCTTTTCTGTGCTGATTAGTTTTGTTTCCAGCATGACGGTATTACCCGTTTTAATTAAACAGTTAAAACCTGCTTTTTTAGGTTATCCGACTAAGTGTAGAAATTGCTCATCTCTTGAAGCAATTAAACAACAATAAGGAACGATCATGAAAATCACACAATTAACCATGCTATTAATGATCACAGTACTTCCTGTCTTTTATAGCAACGCAATCAGTGCAGAGTTACCAGCAGGTGACATCATCGCTCAGAATATAAATGACCGTGATGAAGGTATCGCAGTTTCCAGACTGTTAAAAATGCAGATGACTGATCGACATGGCAAAGTACGGGTAAGAGAAACTCGTACTTTTAGAAAATATTTTGGAGATGAAAAACGTACCGCGATATTTTATCTAACACCTAAAAATATCAAAGATACGGCCTTTTTAACTTATGACTATGAGGAGAAAGAAAGGGATGATGATCAATGGTTGTATTTACCAGCCATGCGCAAAGTTCGTAGAATTTCAGCTTCAGATAGAGGTGATTATTTTTTAGGCACAGATTTAAGTTACGAAGATATTAAATTAGAAACACGGGTTTCCCTTAAAGACTACACCCGCAAAACCATAGGAGAAGATGTGGTTGATGGCATTCATTGTTTTGTTGTAGCAGAAACAGTCATTGATGATGAAACGGCTGAAGAATTAGGGCACAGTCGCAGAGAAAGTTGTGTGGATGACAGTATATGGATGACTCGCAGAAGTCAGTTTTGGGATTTACAAAATAACTTGTTAAAAACAACGTATTTTAAGGATATTTCAAAGGTTCAGGGCATCTGGACTGCTCATACCATTGAGGTTGAGAACCACAAAACAGGTCACCATACGGTCTTTAACTTTTCAGATGTGGATTATAACGAAGGTGTTAAGGATAGTGTTTTTACCCAAAATGCGCTGAAAAGAGGTTTGTAAATAGAGCGGAATAATACCAATCCCAACAAATGCTTACTCTAATCTTTTACTAAAAAACAGGGAAAGAAAAACATTGATCGTAGCCCGTATGGAGCATCGCGGAATACGGGAATAAAACCCTGTATTCCGCGATGCTTCATACATAGATATATCACTTTTAATATAAAAACATATTGGGATTGGAATAATGCCTTTATAGGATGCGCCTCCTTTCATCGGCACATCCTATAAATATTCTGCCCTTTAGATTGGTATCAGGAGAACATCATGAAGATGCATAAAATAGTTTTCTACTGTCTATTGGGATTATGGCAAGCAAATGTTATAGCCGTAGAATTTGACAACTCAATCACAGCAACAAGTCAATGGATGATTAATACCCATAACGGTGATAGCCAATCATTAAATCTGACCTTGGTTCCAGAAGTAAATGTTGATTTTGAAAATGGCTGGCAACTAAAGTCAACTATGCGTATCAGAGCAGAAGCAAAAGAGGGCTTACAGATTAATGATATTGACCGAGAGGGTTACAGTGATGTCAGTAAACCAGCTCAATTAAGTGATGGCGTAGAACTGGAATTACGTGAATTTTATTTACAAGGCGCAATAGGCGATACCTTTTTAACATTAGGTAAACAACAAATAGTCTGGGGCAAGGCCGATGGACTTAAAGTGTTAGATATAGTGAACCCTCAATCTTTTAGAGAATTTATACTTGATGACTTTGATAGCTCACGGATTCCTTTATGGACAGTTAATATTGAACGCACGGTTGCTGACTGGGATTTACAATTTTTATGGATACC
>WTAG01000281.1 GCA_013139755.1 Methylomarinum sp.
CTATGAATAATATCGAATTATTAAAACAGCAACTTTCTCAGCGTATTTTATTTCTTGATGGTGCGATGGGCACAATGATACAAAGTTACCATCTAGAAGAAAAAGATTATCGTGGCGAACGTTTTGCCGATTGGGAAAGTGACCTGAAAGGAAATAATGATCTATTGTCATTGACCCAGCCAGATATTATTAAAGCTATTCATAGCGCTTATTATGAAGTGGGGGTTGATATTGTTGAAACCAATACTTTTAATGCCACTAGTATTGCCATGGCCGATTACAATATGGAGTCATTGGCTTATGAAATTAATTTTGAATCAGTTCGCCTAGCCAAAGAAGTCGCAGCAGAGTTTACCGCATTAACGCCAGATAAGCCGAGGTTTGTTGCGGGTACATTGGGTCCAACCAACCGTACCGCATCCATGTCACCCGAGGTAAACGACCCTGGGTTTAGGAATATCAGTTTTGATGAATTAGTCGAAGCCTATACCGAAGCCATACGCGGCATGTGTGATGCTGAGGTGGATATTATTTTAATCGAAACGATTTTCGACACCTTAAATGCCAAAGCCGCTATCTTTGCCGTAGAACAGTATTTTGATGTATTAGGCTATAAGTTACCCGTGATGATTTCAGGTACCATTACTGATCAATCAGGACGTACATTATCAGGGCAAACTGCTGCTGCTTTCTGGAATTCACTAAGCCATGTTGATCCTATTTCTATCGGTTTTAACTGTGCCTTAGGTGCGACAGAGTTACGCCAATATATAGAAGAAGTTTCAAGCATTTGTGATACCCATATTTCGGCTCATCCTAATGCAGGCTTACCCAATGAATTTGGTGAGTATGATGAAACACCTGAAGAAATGGCAAGTGAAATTGCCGAATGGGCTGCACAAGGTTATTTAAATATTATTGGCGGCTGTTGCGGTACTTCGCCAGAATACATTAAAGCCATTGTTGATGCAGTACAAAAACATCCACCCAGAAAAATCCCTCAGATTGAAAAACAATGTCGCTTAGCTGGGTTAGAGCCATTCAATATAAGCGCAGATTCATTATTCGTGAATGTGGGGGAAAGAACCAATGTAACGGGGTCTGCAAGATTTAAACGCTTAATTGTAGAAGGTGACTTTGAAACCGCATTAAGTGTTGCCAAAGAACAAGTTGAAAATGGTGCGCAAATTATTGATATCAACATGGATGAAGGCATGTTGGAATCAAAAGAAGCGATGGTGCGGTTTCTGCATTTAATCGCCTCAGAGCCAGATATCGCCAAAGTACCCATAATGATTGATTCATCTAAATGGGAAATTTTAGAAGCTGGGCTTAAATGTATTCAAGGTAAAGGTATTGTTAATTCGATCTCTATTAAAGAGGGTGAAGAAAACTTTATTAGACAAGCCAAATTAATTCGTCGCTATGGCGCGGCTATGATAGTGATGGCTTTTGATGAAGACGGCCAGGCGGATACCATGGCGCGCAAAATCGAGATTTGCCAGCGTGCTTATAAGATTTTGACCGAAGTGGTTAACTTTCCACCCGAAGATATTATTTTCGATCCCAATATTTTTGCGATTGCCACAGGGATTGATGAACATAACAATTATGGGGTGGATTTTATTGAAGCCACCCATGAAATTACCAAGACTTGCCCGCATGCTTTAATTTCTGGCGGCGTATCTAATGTTTCTTTCTCATTCAGAGGCAATAATTTAGTCCGAGAAGCGATTCATGCTGTGTTTCTTTACCATGCCATTAAAGCGGGTATGGGAATGGGGATTGTAAACGCAGGCCAGTTAGCAATCTATCAAGATATTCCTGATGAACTACGTAATGCGGTAGAAGATGTGGTGCTTAACCGCAACGCTGATGCAACTGAAGCCATGCTAGAAATGGCGCAGAAGTATCAAGGTGAAGGGGGTGTCGCTAAAAAAGAAGACCTGGAATGGAGAAACTGGTCTGTCAGTAAACGAATAGAGCATGCTTTGATTAAAGGTAATGCAGACTTTATTGTAGAAGATGCAGAGCAAGCACGATTAGAATTTGATCGACCTTTGCATGTGATTGAAGGGCCATTAATGGATGGCATGAATGTGGTGGGGGACTTGTTTGGCGAAGGAAAAATGTTCTTGCCTCAGGTGGTTAAATCAGCACGAGTAATGAAAAAAGCTGTGGCCCATTTAATGCCTTTTATGGATGCAGAAAAAGACGGCGGTTTGAAATCAAACGGTAAAATTTTGATGGCAACGGTAAAAGGCGATGTGCATGATATTGGAAAAAATATCGTGGGCGTGGTGTTACAGTGTAATAACTATGAAGTGATTGATATCGGTGTGATGGTGCCCGCCGAACAAATTCTTAGAAAAGCCAAAGAAGAAAATGTTGATATTATTGGTTTAAGTGGCTTGATTACTCCATCTTTGGATGAAATGGTACACGTGGCCAAAGAAATGGAAAGGCAAGGTTTTGATATTCCATTAATGATTGGTGGAGCAACCACCTCTCGAGCACATACTGCGGTAAAAATTGAACAAAACTATCATGCGCCAACTATCTATGTCACCGATGCATCGCGTAGTGTGGGAGTTGTTAGCTCATTATTAAGTGATGAATTAAAAGAAAATTATATTGCCAAGACACGAGCAGATTACGAGCAAGTCAGAGAGCGCCATAAAGGCCGTAAAGCTCAAGTTAAACAGCATAGCTTAGAAAAGGCCAGATTAAATAAATTTGATGCTGGAAATCACGAACCTATTAAACCTGCATTTTTAGGTACAAAGATAATTGATTCGTTGCCTTTAGATAAATTGGTTCCTTATATCGATTGGACACCTTTTTTCCAGACTTGGGAATTAACAGGAAAATACCCTAAAATCTTAACAGATGAAGTGGTAGGAGAAACAGCGACTAAGTTGTTAGCTGATGCTAAGAAAATGCTAGATCAGATTGTCAGTGAAAAATGGCTAACCGCAAAAGCAGTGATTGGCTTTTTTCCTGCCAATAGTGTGGATGATGATATTGAGTTATACACAGACGATTCACGTACTGAAGTATTAGAAATCTTACATCATTTACGTCAGCAAAATGTAAAAGCGCCCGGCCGGGCTAACTTCTGTTTATCAGACTTTATTGCCAGTAAAGCCAGTGGGAAAGCTGATTATATCGGTGGATTCGCGGTGACAACGGGTATTGGTATCGATGAAAGAGTCGCTCAATATGAGAAAGATCATGATGACTATAATTCCATTATGCTTAAAGCATTGGCGGATCGATTAGCAGAAGCGTTTGCTGAATATTTACATGAGCAGGTTAGAAAGGATCATTGGGGTTATGCAGCAGATGAAGTGCATAAAAATGAAGCGTTGATTGCTGAAGATTACAAAGGTATTCGTCCTGCTCCTGGTTACCCAGCCTGTCCAGACCATACTGAGAAAGAAAAGTTATTTGAATTATTAAATGCAACCGCAGCAACCACCATTGAGTTAACAGAAAGCTACGCTATGTTCCCTACCGCAGCAGTGAGTGGCTGGTATTTTTCTCATCCCGAAGCTCAGTATTTTAATGTGGGGAAAATAGATGAAGAGCAACTTGAAAGTTATGCGAAAAGAAAAGGTATGCTGAAAGAAGTTGCAGAGCGTTGGTTGACAGCACATTTACATCATTAATACAGGCTCTTAAATTCCCCTCTTTGGAAAAGAGGGGTTAGGGGAGATTTTTTAAATAAAGTCTTTTTAATATTTTGAAGAGTAATAAATAATATGCCAGTAAATAAAATCGAAAAAACCATGGAAAGACTTATGTATGCCAGTCGCTGGATTCTAGCGCCTGTCTATCTAGGTTTAAGCCTAGCTTTGTTAGGTTTGTTTATTAAGTTCTTTCAAGAAATTTATCATTTTTTACCGCATATTTTAGAAATTGATGAATCGACACTCATTTTAAATTTACTGACTTTGATAGATCTGACCTTAGTGGGTAGTTTGATTGTTATTGTGATGTTTAGTGGCTATGAAAACTTTGTATCTCAAATGGATATTGGAGAGGATGCCGAAAAACTGGATTGGTTAGGCAGCCATGATTATGGCTCACTAAAAATGAAAGTAGCGGCTTCTATTGTGGCGATTTCATCCATTCATTTATTAAAAATATTTATGAATGTGCAGGAAACCGATAATGATAAATTGCTATGGTATGTCGTGATTCACTTAACTTTGGTGGTATCGGCTTTATTTATGGGATATTTAGATAAGATTTCCAGGCATTAATAATGAAGCTAATATTGTTAGGTACTTCTGGCTGTCATTTATGTGAACAAGCTGAGTTGATTATGGCTGCTTTTGATCAAGTTGAAATAGAGTTAATTGATATAGCAGAGCAAGAACAATGGCAGGAAAAATATGCCATTAGAATTCCTGTTTTGTATCATCCCGAGACAAAGAGTGAGTTGGGGTGGCCTTTTGATCAACAACGGGTTCAAGTGTTTATTGATAAATGCAGCCTTTTAAGAAAAAACTGAAGAAACCAGCTCGTCAGTTAAGAGGTAACTTGACAGATGCTGAGCAAGCTTTGTGGCAAAAAGTAAGACGTAAACAAATTCAGGGTGTGCAGTTTTTACGGCAAAAACCTTTACTTGGTTTT
>WTAG01000507.1 GCA_013139755.1 Methylomarinum sp.
CAAAAAGATTGATACTGTCGTTCGAAATGCCACAATGATTATCGAACTATCTGAACAATATGATTCTTTCGCAACGATGATCGCCGACTGGCCTGATGATGATTTTATCGGCTTATTAGCGTTGTTACATAAAAACGGTTCGAGATTAGGCCCAAAAACCTGTCAGTATTTTCTTCGTTTTATAGGTAAAGATGGTTTTGTATTAGCAAGAGATGGTGTTGCTGCGATGATCCTTGCAGATTTTATTACCACCCATCCCACCAGCAAACGAGATTTAAAGTTAGTGCAACAAGCCTATAATAGTTGGCGTGATGAATCTGGACTTGGTAATGCTCAGATTAGCCGTATTCTGTCTTTATCCATTGGCTAACAGTACAGTCTATACCCGTGATCATTAATTTGAACAAAACCTAATAAATTTACACAAGCCCGTCATCCTCGCGAACTCATAGCTCCAAGGATAGTGGCTGATTCCACTGCCCATAGATTCCCATTTTCATGGGAATGACCAAGTTTTTTTAGAACTATTCATACTTTCGCCTTATCCAGAACTCAGGTTATTTAGACTGTGGCGGTTTTTAAATAGTAAACTCTTATTTCTCGAAGATTTCTACCCTATTCCTACCTGCCTTTTTCGCTACAAACATAGCTTGATCAGCCTCTTTCAATACAGTTTCAACAGATTTTTCATGATTTATAAATAAGGTAACACCAATACTTGGTGAAATAGACCATTCAAACATTGATGGGGCATGCAGTGTATAGGGATGATTAAGAGCAATACGAAGTTTTTCTGCAATCTCTAATGCTAATGCCTGAGCTTTTTCATTGGTATCACCTACATCGTCTAAAAGTACTACAAATTCATCACCACCAAAACGAGATACGGTATCGCCCTCTCGCATACTCACAGTAAGACGATCTGCCACTTTCTCAAGCATTACATCGCCTTGTGAATGGCCATGTTGATCATTTAGTGCCTTGAACTGATCAAGATCAATAAATAATACGGCACCATACTTGAGGCTACGAGCACTTTTAATAAAGGCTACATTTAATCGATCTATCATTAACCGCCGATTAGCTAAGCCAGTTAATGGGTCATAAAATGCCAAGTCATGTAATTCATTCTCATTTTTAACCCGTTGCGAAATATCCGTGAAACAGCCTACATAATGCGTAGTGATATTAGCTTCATTTTCAACAGATGTTATCGTTAATAATAAAGGGATTAAACTACCATTTTTATGACGATTCCATATTTCGCCATGCCAGTAGCCTGCTTCAGAAATTGTTTTCCACATCACATCATAAAAGTCAGTATCATGCCTTCCTGAACTATAAACATGAGGTGTTTTTCCAATAAGTTCATCTTTTGAATAGCCCAATAGCTTAGAAATAGCTTGGTTTACACGGATTATATTTTTATCTGCATCCGTAACCAACATTCCTTGTTGTGCTTCAAAGGTAACCGCGGCAATACGAAGGTCCTCTTCAACTTGTTTACGTTCTGTAATATCAAAACAGACGCCGTTATAACCTTCAAACTGATTCTCATCATTAAATCGAGGTGTGCCTGAATCCAAAATCCAAAATCCAACGATATTCACCATCATGACGACGCAAGCGATATTCAATAAGAAAATGTTCTCTAGCTTCAAAATGCTGAAGATATTCTTTAACACATGGCTCAAGGTCATCTGGGTGAACACCTTCCGTCCAGCCATTACCCATTTCTTGCTCAATGGTTCGCCCAGTAAATTCTAACCAGCCTTTATTAAACCAATTACACAAGCCATCCAATCCTGCCATCCATATAAGTGCGGGAGAATGGTCTGCAATACCTTTAAATTCAACTGTCGAGCCAAGTGTAGGAGGAAGTGGAGCATTATTCATTTTTAAGCTCTCAAATAAGATAGTTAAGTACGTCTCATCCTGCAATTTATATAATTCAATTCTTTATATTTAAAAGCCTACACCATTAAAGCAGTTATATATATGATCTAGCTCATATTTTAATGTCGTAATAGATACACTATCTTTACAATTAGAAATAAAGCCTATATTCAAAATTGATTGATTGAGGATAGCTTCCAAATTCACTATTCAATACCCCATTATCGGGTTGCTCACCAATAGGTATATTCACGCCCACCGACAGTTCAGATTCATCCGATAATGAATACGTTGAATAGAGGGCTAATAGACTTGAATTATCTTGGTGATTAAATAAATAAACAGCATCAGCCAAGAACAAAGGTGTGATCTCATAACTCGCACCAAAAGCTGTATAGTTTCTAGCTAAGTAAAAACTAGTTGAATCTAAAACAGTGTATTCATTTTCACTTGTGGCACCTGAACGTTGATAAAATTGTTCGAGTCTCAGGCTCAATGTATTTTCAAAACGATGCTCTAAACCTAGGGCAAACTTAATATCACGTTCTTGGTTCTGTTCATCGGGGAAACGTAAATGCCCCTCTCCTCGCACACCCAACCAGTTAAATAACTCCCCTTGGAAATCAAGGCCAATGATATCATCCCCATTAACCTGTCCTAGTATTGTTGCCAATTCAAACGTGTCTAATAATGTCGAAGCACGCGCCATATATGATGTTTCACTCCAATCTGGACTATTAGACCAAGACGTATTATTGCTTGGCTCACTTTTATAATCAAAGACCGTCATTAATGATAATTGTGAAAACTCACTCCATTGCCAATCTAATCTAGCGGCATCGACACCTGATTTATATTGCCGAAAGAAGGTTTGGGCTGCAAATGGGGCAAAGAAATCATTGGGAGTAAAGTAAAAGGTACTGGCTAAATT
>WTAG01000213.1 GCA_013139755.1 Methylomarinum sp.
ATGGCTCTTTTCTTAGTACGTTTATCACCTAGATCTAAATCTCGGAATTCCATTTCTGCCCAACTCATAATTACTCAAATAATCGTATTTTACAGCCTTAGTTCAGACTTGTGTGTAAGGAGATGCTCTAAAGTAGCAGAAACAAAAATAAAAACTGAAACAAAAATTAATAATAAATTGGAAAATAGGCAGCACCTTTTCCTATCCAAATAATAAAAAGAGTCTCGGTAAGCATTTCTAAAAAAGCTTAATAACACATATAAAAAATATAGAAATACTAAGACAAATATGCCTAGTGAAAAGTCCAGATAAAAACACACAAAATAAGCTAAATCAGATGCTCCAACTATCATAAGAAATGATAGGGCCGCACCAAGACCATGCCATTTTCCTACAATAAACCTCCCAAGAAACAAACAAACTAATAGCCCCCCACATACAACCATTGTAGTTTCTGGGTGAAAGAGAGATAGAAACTGCATAGCTATACTACATCAACCTCATACTCGACCCTTTGTTCAACTAAGTATCTTGGTCTCCCTTTAACTTCGTCAAATATTTTTGAAAGATAAACACCGACAATTCCGACCGCAGTCATTATCATTCCCAATGATACCAGATCCAAAACTAGCAAAGTCAAATATCCTTCCGGCACACTACCAGTTAACGAGTCCACCAATGCTTTTACCCCAACCAATCCGCCAAGCAAAACAGAAATAACGCCTAAAAATAAAATAAAAAAAAGCGGGTAGTGTGAATAATTGACAATTGAGTCAAACGCGTATTTAAACAGCCTCCTATTGCCCCAAGATGAAACTCCAAAAATCCTTTCTTTTTCATCAAAATCTACCTTTTTACTTTGGAAGCCTACATCCTGAGCAGCCGCTCTAAAAAAAAAATCATAATCCCCATAATTCAGTAAGGCACGTTTAAACTTATCATTAAATAGTTTAAAATCACTGGATTCGGTAATATCTATGTTGGCGAAGTACTTAAATGTCTTGTTAAATAGCCGTGACATAAACTTGCTGGTACGGGAGCCACGCCTGTTTTTCTTTATTCCATGTACAACATCGCAATCACCACTCTGGTAATTACTATAAAACTCACTTATTTTCTCGACAGGATGTTCTCCATCGGCATCTATAACTAAATACAGATCTGTTGAAACGGACTCAATCCCGGCAAGCACTGCGCAATCCTTGCCATAATTACGTGAAAATTTCACCCCCACAATCAACCCTGGAAAATCTTTTGCTAGCTTCGAAATTTCAACCCAACTGCCATCCGTAGAGCCATCATCAACAAGCACTACAATCAGTTTTACATCTATACCCTTAACCTCTTCAATAATTTTAAGAACCGTTCCTTTGATTGTCTCTTCCTCATTATAAGCAGGAATTACTACTGACAATGTTTTAACTTTATCCATGGAAAGCAGGCCTCTTTTTAAAAGTATAAACCGACATTCCATTAGGAATTAGAAGATCAGTATTACAGCGCTTTAATAACTTAAATTTCAAACCGAATATATGGGAAAGACGCTCAAATATCCTAGAGATGGGCGAATACTGATAATCTCTTTTTGATTTAACCAGAACAAACCTTTCATCAAGCGCTTTTATCAACGTGTCCGTAGTAAAATAAATTGTATGCTGAGGTATTTTTATCGATGGAGATCTTGAGCCCAATAGTTTATTGAAAGGATCATCCATATTAGGTGTTGTAATAACAACATATCCATTTTCAGAAACAAAATCACCTAGAAATGCTACAAACTCTTGAATATCACTGAGATGTTCTATTACATCAAAAATTAATACAATATCTTTCTGTCTATCACCAAAATTATGCCTACCCAGTGAATCTGAACGACTAAAAGGAAACCCTTTAACTTTACATGCCTGCTCCGCATCTTTGGATATATCGGATCCAGATGCAAGAGTTGAGAATTCATTATTTATCACTGACAAACCAATGCCTAAAGCACAGCCAATTTCATGAAACTGGGCAGTCCTTATCACAGATAAGCCTAAAACCTCTTTTACAAACTTTAGCCGTTTGCTGTAAGTTTTTTCAATTGACCTTACTTCAGCAGCATAATCGTAATAGCCATGAACCTGTTCCTTATCATTATAATAGTTATTGTTATATATGGACTTTAAGCTCTCCTCATCAGGCATTGGCTTTAAATGCATTGTGCTACAATTAGAACATTTTACAATTGAAATTGAGTCAAAATCATAAATGGCAGTATCTGTATCTTTTCCATCATTACACACAGGGCAAGTAACATCTGCTCGACCAACTTTTATATTTTCGCCCTCAACATTAAAAGTGAGTGATTGATGTAATTTTTGTTTCATAATGTGTCCAACGCCTACAAATAGTATGATTAAGTTATACTAGAACTGATTGATGAATGGTTGACAACAATTAAACCACTGATAACCATAAAAACACCTAGAATTGTTAAATTGTCAACATTCTCCCCAAACACATATTTTCCAGTTAAAACAAGTAAAACAGGGATTAATGCAGCCATTAATCCTGCCCAAGACAAGTCTTTATATCTTAATATTAACAACCAACTACATAAGCCAAATACCTGTAAAATCACTCCACCCCCAATTGCAAGAGTAGAGAAAGAAAAAAAGCTTATATTAATGCTCCCATTAATGTTCTGAACACCTATCTTAAAAAGACACTGTGAAAGAACATTTCCAACAAGAAACACTACAACATAAATCGACAAATGCAAATTACTTATTATGGCCATACAACTATATTCCTCAACTTTTTTTTGCAAAACAAAGTAGGCTAGCCCTGTAAGGTATAGGTACAGGAAAATTAAGTTTATCAGGGATTTCAGGCATGAAGCTTATCCAACGAGAAATTCCTCGAAGGTCTGCATTCATTATAGGAGACTTTTCAATGATGATACTTTCTGGTTCAAACAACCTTTCCATAAGAAAACGAATAGATTTTCTTTCAAAATAAGAAAAGTGCATGGGACACACTAGGTAATATCTATGCCCTAATATTCTTGCCATAATCTTTCCCATATCTGGAATACCAAGTACCAGAAGACCACCTGGTAATAATGATTCTACTACTTGCTTCAAATAAGCATACGGATCTTCAATATGCTCTAGAACATCAAACAGTGATATTACATCAAACTTTCTTTCTTTGATTTCTGCTTGATTTAAAACAGTAATGTTTTTTTGCTTTAGGGATTTAATACATTCAACAGAGTACTCACTTCCAAAAACTTCCCCTTTATCTTGCCACAACTCCATCCAAAGTCCCTTAGCGCAACCAATATCCAAAATACTTGGATTTGAAGGCACTTCAGAAAATTGGGTAAGCAACCGGCCTTTAACCTTCTGGAAGTAAGACCGACGGAACACATCTAAACTTGAACTATCAGCTAATATCTGCTCTTTATAAAATCGCTCATAATGATCCCTGATCGTGTTTATAAAACGATAATTACAAGAACTACAAGCATATATATCACCAATAAAATCTGAAGAGCCGTAAAAAAACTCTTGCCATGTAGATATACTCTTACACTGAGAACTACTAAAAAATATGTTAAATTTATCCGATTTACAGCATGGACAAGCGCTTATTCTTGTAGAAGACATAATTTTGATTATTTTCTTGCCGTAATATAAGTATAAAAACTCAGGTGCTTATTATTTATAGGGAACCTTTCATATTTTACATCGCTAAAATAGTGCTTAACTAATGACAGAATTTCGTCCGCCGTATTAACATGTTCGAATTTCATAATACTTGAATATGACAGTCCTGTTCGAAGTCGATAGGACATACCCGTGGTTAATCTCCATGACAACCCCCATAACAATCCTCCTTCCGAAGGAATTCCTGCTTGAAAAATACCGCCTGGCTCCAATTTATCATGCATTATCGCTAACTCATCAGGCAATTCCAACATATGCTCAAGGGTTGCAATTGAAATAATTCTTGAATATTTACAATGCTTGGGAATATCAGCCAGCCTGCTGTAGATAGTCCTTATTCTCGAACATTCTTCATGCTTGCCAAGATATAATTCTTTGAAGGGCTCTACAATATCATAAGGTTGAGAATGACTTTCAAATTTCAAATGATTCAGTGTTCCTGCACCGACCTCCAATGTTACGCCTACGGAATCAGTAGAAGCGACTTTTATGTGCATCCATCGCTCTAATCTTTGCGCAGCTCGCCCAATAATACCTGAACTACCCTCTCTGTTAGTTTTATAATCAAGCTCAAACCGCTCCTGATGTTTCACACTCAAAGGAGGCCTTTTCTTTGGATATAAACTTAAAATATCACCAATATTTTTTTTCATTATTATAGAACTCTATGCATATTATTTTTAAGCAGTTTATTAAACAATAAGATTCAATCAACATAAAACTATAATCCAATATTAAATAAAGTTCATAGCTAGTAAATTTGGT
>WTAG01000501.1 GCA_013139755.1 Methylomarinum sp.
TAGCTGTTTTAATGCCAATCGTTGCCAGTATGGGGGGAATTGCAGGAAGTCAAACGTTAACGCTTGTTGTTAGGGGTTTGGCGTTGCGACAAGTTAGTCGTGCTAATGCAACTCAGCTATTGTTTAAGGAATTATCGGTTGGCGTGGTTAATGGCGCATTGTGGGCGGTCGTTGTGGCACTTATTGCCAGTGTTTGGTTTCAGGATATGGACTTAGGCATGTTATTAGGCGCGGCTATGGTGATTAATTTAGTTTGTGCGGCACTAGCCGGAGCAAGTATTCCGCTTGTTTTGGATAAAATGGGTATTGATCCAGCATTAGCAGGTGGAGTATTGCTAACAACTGTAACTGATTGTATTGGTTTTATGGCCTTTTTAGGACTGGCAACTATTTTCTTGTTGTAAGAATTGAGAGGCATCCCAGCCTCAGGCCGGTTTATACCAGATGGTTTAAATAGCCGGCCTAAGTCAGGGTTTCTGCAAACTTATTTTAATGATAATAACTCTGTGCGACCTTCCATCTCAAAATTAAGTTTATCTTCTTTTGCCAGCCATCCGATAGCTCTTTGAGCTTCGTTTTTGTTTGCTCCCGTTTCTTTAGTTACTTTGGAAACGCTAGTTGGGCCGTTTTTATCAAGGTATTCCCAGATTTTTCCCGCTGTATCACCGATAGTATTAGACATTGTTTTTCTCTTTGCTAGTAAAAAATTAATTGCCGCTATTTTTCTTCATCAGGTAGGATAATATTAAGTTCTAATATTTCCTGGTCATCGTCTTGCTCAAAGTTTACAGAAATAGCATCTTGCTCAACATGGACATATTTTTGTATGACAGCAAGCAATTCTTGTTGAAGTTTGGGTAAGTATGACGGTCGATTACGTGATGATCGCTCATGGGCAACAAGAATCTGCAAGCGCTCTTTAGCAATAGAAGCAGAGCTTGGTTTTGTTGACCGAAAATAATTCATTAGACTCATTATTTGCTCCTGAATAATTTACCAAATAAGCTTTTTTTCTCCTCGTCAACAAAGCGATGAGGTTTATCTTCACCTAAATAACGAGCAACGACATCTGAGTAAGCTTGTCCTGCGTTGCTCTCCTCATCCAATATAACGGGAGTTCCAGAGTTTGAAGCATTTAAAACAGAGGTTGATTCGGGGATAACACCGAGTAAATGTAAAGATAGAATATCTTGCACATCATCAACACTTAACATTTCACCCAATTTGACTCTTTCTGGGGAGTAGCGGGTGAGTAATAAAAATTCTTTAATGGGCTCTTCATCATTTTCTGCGCGACGAGATTTACTGGCTAAAATGCCAAGCATACGGTCAGAATCTCTAACAGAAGAAACCTCAGGGTTGGTCACAACAAAAGCATCATCAGCAAAATACATCGCTAAATTGGCACCGCGTTCAATACCCGCTGGTGAGTCACAGACGATATATTTAAAGTCTTTGGATAGTTCTTCTAGTATTTTACCTACGCCTTCTTGTGTCAAAGCGTCTTTATCACGCGTTTGAGATGCCGGTAAAATGTAAAGTTGGTTGCAGCGTTTATCTTTGATTAAAGCTTGACGTAATGTGGCTTCACCATTAATAACATTAACAAAGTCATAGACCACGCGGCGCTCACAGCCCATAATTAAATCAAGGTTACGTAAACCCACATCAAAATCTATAACTGCAGTTTTATGACCACTTTTGGCTAATCCCATAGCTATAGCAGCACTTGTAGTTGTTTTGCCTACGCCACCTTTTCCAGATGTTACGACAATAATTCTAGCCAATTTTATATCCTCTACGAATGATAAGCGGGAGAGATAAACTCTCTATCCCTACAAAGTGTTAACAATCAGTGCTTGATCTTTTAAAAAAATATGTACAGGTGCAGTATGCTCACATTTATCCAATTCTTCACTGGTTTTGTAATGCCCAGCAATAGAAATAAGCTCTGCCTGTAAAAGTGAGCAAAAAATACGACTCTCGGTATTGCCTTGAACACCTGCTAATGCACGCCCTCTAAGTGCACCATAGACATGAATATTACCTTCTGCCATGATTTCGGCACCGGCACTGACATGCGACAGTATGGTCAGATCACCTTTGGCATAAACGCGTTGTCCTGAGCGGATAGGTTGCGAAATTAACTTGTTTTCTACCGTTGGCACATTTTGCGTTGTTGGGGCTTGCTGTAAAATCGTATCTGCTTTTGGTGTGTTGTTGGCAGAGTTGGCTCCACGAAGGATGTGCGCAGGAATATTTAATTTAATAGCCAGATTATTTTGATCTTCGTTACCGCCACTAATAGCAATAGGGATTAAATTTTTTGCATGTAATAGCTTAATTAAAGCAGAAAGATCGATAGCCTGATGTTGCGCATTAATTTCATGTAAATCAATTAATAAGGGTGAGTGCTTAAAAAAATCAGGTGCTTGAGCTATTTTCTCATCTAATAATTCATCGATTTGTTTTAGATCTATAGAATAAATACCTAAAACAGGCACGCTAAAAGAAGTGCTTTTAAACTCCAGCGCATTTTTCTTATAACTAGATGCTTTAGTGTCTGTCGACATTGTTTATATTTTATTAGATTTAATTGTTTGAATAATAACATCTCTATTGATAAAAATCATTTCTCTAATTGTAATAAGCGGGATTTAATTTTTTGTTTATCGGGTAAATGTAACTCTAGACTACGGGCAACGCTTTTATTAATAGCAATAGAAAAATATTTTGCGAGAGTGCAATTGTATTTTATGGATGCTGGTGTGGTGATGATTTTTTGGGCTAACTCAGCAATGTGTTTTGTGATTTGTTCGGGAGAGGAATAGATAGCGGCAATAGCTCCAGCATTGACATAGGTTTTAGAGAAGCCAATGACAGGGATGTTGTAGCGATATGTTGATAATAATAAATTAGGTATGTTGTTTTTATTGTGTATTAAGGGGTCTGGCAGTGCAAATAGTACGTCAATTTGGTTAATCAAGGCATTTAGTTTTCTATTTAGCATAGATTCATTGTCCAAATGTCTAGTATTTAGGGTGAGCTTAAGTTTTTCTGACTCAGTATAAAGATTTTTGAGTTTATTAAGTGAGAAAGGGGCCGTTAAAACGCCAATTCTTTTTGCAGTAGGGAGTAAAAGTGACAGAAAATTTAATTGTCTTGCTAAAGGTTGATCCAGAAAAATAGCATAACTATGAGTTGACTGAAGTGATTTGTTTTTGCAGTTTGGCGATTTGCATACTGATATTTTTTGTAAGATGTTTTCAGAAATTAAGGTGTATAAGGTGGGGATTGATGACGGCGGGGCAAGCTTTGCTGCTTTAATCCCCAGTGTAATGATAAGGGATGGCTTGTAGAGAGCGATTTGTTGTTGAGTTGTATCGTTAAGGGGATTAATTTCAACTGAAAACGACTGCTCGTTTAATAAAATCTCTTTGAGATGTGTGCTGATCTGTTGGTGAATTTTAATTTGAGTATCTGCAATAATTAGAATAGATGGTTTTTTAGCGTAAACGGGGAGGGATACCAATAAACAGCTTAGGAGCAAGCAAACAGAGGCTGGAATTAGAGAAAAACATTTTCTAATTTTGTTTTTTAGAGTAAGTGCCAATTTTGTTGTTTTTATAATAAGGTATTTGGCTTTATGTTTAAAAACATCCATTTACTAGTTTTTATTAATACACAAGTTATTAGATAGGATATTGATGTATGGCTGGTTGGCTGTATTTTAATATATAAATGCAAAAGATGTAGTAAATATCGGGGTTAACGGTAAAACTCATTCAATTATAGTTGGGTGATGGTTGATTTTATATTGTTATTTATACTCCGCGCGGAGTATATGTTGATGCAGATTGATAGGGGTGGTCAGATAGTGATTGATTCACTTCTAAGTGTAGATGGATTTCTATCACTAATTAACAGCAGAAAGAATAATGAATTCCATGTTGGAGAAGTAGGTGTGGCAGCCCTGCCAGTCCATTAAAGGGCTAGCAGGGCTTTTAGATATTATCTAACCCTAGCTAGCTCTAAGGAAGCATAAAACCACGAATAGTAAAGAATAAAAATGCCGCTAAAAGCCCGGATAAAGGAACAGTAATAATCCATGCGGCAGCAATTTTGTATAAATGAGAACGTTTTACTAACTCTTGTTTATAAGCCTTTTTAAGACTCTTACGTTCTTTGCCTGTTAATCGAGTGCTTGCTTTCTTGGCTTTTAAGTCAGAAAGGATTTTAGCTTTTGCTTCAAGAGAAGCCTGTTCAAACTCTATTAATAAGGATTCAACTTTTTCAGGGTCATCATGCTCATGATGCTCTCTGATTTCCTCAATTCTTTTGGCGTTACTGTGTTTTAAGTATTCACGCAAGAAGCCAACCCCAAAAATAGCACCCACAGCGGTATGCGTGGAACTGACAGGAAGACCTAGCTGGCTAGCGATGATAACTGTAATAGCCGCTGCCATAGAGACACAAAAAGCCCGCATCTTATCTAGCTCTGTAATTTCGGTACCAACAGTACGAATTAATTTGGGGCCATATAAAGCTAAACCAACAGTAATACCTAAAGCACCCACTACCATAATCCATAAAGGAATAGATGCTTTTGCAGTAATGCCAGCGTGTAAAATCGCATCATTAATGGCAGCGAGTGGGCCAACAGCATTGGCGACATCGTTAGCGCCATGGGCAAAGCTTAATAGAGCGGCTGAAAAAATCAAAGGTAAGGTGAATAGTGTATTAACACTGACTTTTGAATTGGTCAGTTTTGTTGCCGCTCTTTTAATAAGTGGGGTAACAATAAAAAACACACAAATAGCAATAGCAAGCCCAATGCCGCCAGCAGTAAAAATATCAAGCTTCCATATTTTTTTAAGGCCTTTTAGTATTAGGTAAGTCGAAAATACCCAAGCCATAATACTAATAAGTAATGGTACGATTTGCTTTGCGGCAGTTATTTTATCGTCTTTATAAGTAATCGTGCGCTTGATTATATATAAGAAAACTGCAGCGATAACACCGCCAAATAAGGGTGAAATAACCCAGCTGGCTGCGATTTTCCCAAATACAGGCCAGTTAGCTATACCAAAACCACCCGCAGCAATACCAGCTCCAAGTACACCACCGACAATAGAATGGGTGGTTGAAACGGGTGCATTAAAT
>WTAG01000072.1 GCA_013139755.1 Methylomarinum sp.
CTCTTCCGAGAGCATTTCAGAGGCGATGTTTATTAACTGGTGTGAACAAAGTGCAGTGCCCTATCAAAAATATTCACATCGGACTGATATACCCTGTGGAAGCACTATTGGCCCAATGACATCAGCAAAATTAGGTGTTAGGACGGTGGATGTAGGTAACCCTATGTGGGCTATGCACAGCATCAGAGAAAGTGCTGGTGTGGATGATCATCTTGGTATAATTAAGGTGTTAAAATGTTTTTTTTTAGAAGCGTAGATTTATAATATGTTTCAGCTATACTCTAGTTTTTTCTCGCTTTAAATCAGGTGCTTGTTGTATTTTACTTTAAATATGGATAAATATAATGTTCATTCAAAAAAAATACACGGTTGCTTGAGCGTATTTTCTCTTCTCTACTTGCTGTTCTTATCTGGCTTTTCTTTTGCCCAAGAAGCCCAAATTGAATATAAAATCAAAGCGGGCTATCTCTATAACTTTACTAAATTTATTACTTGGCCTGAAGATAAATCAGCCACCTTTAATTTGTGTATTGTTGGTAAAGATCCTTTTGGCTCCATTATTGACCCGATTGAAAGAAAATCGGTGAAAAGTAAGCCCATTCGTTTGTATCGATTCGATTCAAGTAATGAGATTAAGCATTGCCATATGATTTACTTTGCTTCTTTAGTTGTCGAAAGAGAATGGAACTTACCTTCAAAGGCAATCTTGACCATAACATCATTGAACAAAACCCTAACGGCAGGGGAGTCTAAATCGTTTATTAAGTCGGGAGGGATGATTGCTTTTTCGCTTGAAGAGAAGAAGGTTAAGTTAAAGATTAATATAAAGGCATTAAGGGCTAGTGGATTGGATATAAGTGCTAAGTTATTAGAAGTTGCTGATATTTATGATGGAGTGCCGAATGACTGAATTTGTTAGACAGCTTTCTATACGACAAAAGCTATTGTCAATTTTAATATTTTCTAGTTGTTCTGGGTTATTCTTGGCGGCATTAATCTTATTGGTTTTTGAAGTCACGGCGTTTAAACAGCATGCATTAGATGATTTGTCGGCGATGGCTGAATTGCTAGGGAATAGAAGTAGTGCCGCTCTATTGTTTGATGACCAAGAATTGGCTAAAGAAAATTTAGTCCCTTTAGCCCAATTACCGATGTTTCAATCGGCCTGCATTTATGACAGGGAAGGTAAGGTCTTTACAAGCTACAAAGTGCCCTCCCATACTGATGCTCCTTGTCCCGAACAATTTACTAGAGCGAGTAGTCATTATGACCGCACCTTACTGTATGTGTACAGAACGATTGAACTTGATTCTGAAGCCTTGGGTGAGGTTTATATTCATGCCGATTTAAAGACCACATTTTTACGGAAAATCAAATATATCGGGCTACTTATTGTGGTGTTGTTTGTAACCACTGTTATTACTTTTGTTTTAACAATGCCGTTACTTGGGATGATTACTAACCCACTGAATAAGTTGTTAAAGATAGTTCATATCATTACAGAGAAGAAGGATTATTCAAGGCGAGCTGTTAAGTCGAATGATGACGAGCTGGGGGAATTGGTTGATGCCTTTAATAAAATGGTTGAGACCGTAGATCTGCAGAACCGCTCTTTAACGGTTGCAAAAGACTATTATCTTGCACTTTATGATGATAATCCTACGATGGTGTTTCATCTTTCAGTCACAGGCATAATCTGGTCAGTTAATAGATTTGGGGCAAAGCAACTGGGTTTAAATTGTGAAGCTTTAAAAAGTCGGTCAATTTTTGATTTTGTACATCCAGAAGATCGCCGAGAAGCAAAAATGTTGCTGGATTTGTGTATTGCTTCGCCTAATAGGGTGCATAAGGAAGAACTACGACTAATTTGTCAAAATGACCGTATTATTTGGGTGCGAGAAACGGCTCGATTAATTGTGGATGAAAAACAGCAGTATAATTTTTTACTTGTTTGCGAAGATGTAACAGAAACGCGAGTTCTGTCAGAAAAAATTGCTTACCAAGCGAGCCATGATGCACTAACGGGTTTAGTCAATAGAGCTGAATTTGATTCTATTATTAAGCATGCGTTAATTAGCGTTAATAATGGAGAAACAGAACACGCACTTTGTTATCTGTATCTGGACCAATTTAAGGTGGTTAATGATACCTGTGGCCATATGGCAGGCGATGAATTGTTAAGACAGTTAGGTGATATTTTAAGGTTACAAATTAGAAAAGGTGATGTGTTAGCAAGGCTGGGTGGCGATGAGTTTGGCATATTGATGTCCAATTGTTCGTTAGATGAAGCGTATCATGCCTGTGAGAAATTAAGGGGTATTGTTCAGGATTTCCAATTTGCCTGGGAAGGTAGGAGCTTTTTTATTGGTGTTAGCATTGGTATTTCCTCTATTAACAGCTGTACAGGCAATGTTGTCGATGTCTTGAAAGAAGCGGATGCAGCCTGCTATGCCGCAAAAGAAAAAGGACGTAACCGAGTACATGCTTTTAGGCCTGATGATGAAGAATTAGCCTCGCGTCAAGGTGAAATGCAGTGGGTAGAGAAAATCCGTTATGCTATAGATAATAACCGTTTTGTTTTATATGGGCAGCTTATTGTGCCCATATCTGAGCATGAGAAAGGCTTGCATTTTGAGACATTAATTAGATATAAAGATGAAAAGGGTAATACTATTCCTCCGGGGGCATTTTTACCGGCAGCAGAGAGATACAATATGGCTGCTGCTTTGGATAAATGGGTGCTTTCTCATCTGTTTGAGTGGCTAGCAGGTCATTCCGAGTGCTTAGAAAAATTATCTATGTGTTCAGTAAATTTATCAGGGCTGTCATTATCAGATGAAAGCATGTTGGAATTCATTTTTGATATATTTGATCGATATTCAATTCCAACCCATAAAATATGTTTTGAAATTACAGAAACGGCAGCTATCGGTAATTTAACCTATGCAACTAAGTTTATTCACGAATTAAGAAATAAAGGCTGTTTATTTTCTTTAGATGATTTTGGTAGCGGACTTTCATCTTTTGCCTATTTAA
This sequence comes from Methylomarinum sp., assembly GCA_013139755.1. The sequence continues at coordinate 3,037 of WTAG01000072.1, forward strand.
AAAACCTGCCAGTTGATTATTTGAAAATTGACGGGTTTTTTATTAAAGATATTCTCGATGACCCAGTAGATTTGGCAATGGTTAAATCGATTAATGAAGTAGGACATGTGATGGGTAAGAAAACGATTGCTGAATTTGTCGAAAATAAAGAAATTTTTGATTTGCTAAATACGCTTGGTGTCGATTATGCACAAGGCTATGGAATTGCAAAACCAAAGCCCTTAGATGAGCTGGAATGGTAAGTGTTTATGAGGAAAATGACTAATAAAGGTTTGAATCTTAAGCTTATAGGCTTATTAATTTGTAGCTATAGTTGTGTGTTGCTTGCAGATGATGATATGGAGGACTTTTTCTCTATGTCCCCTGCAGAGTTAGCAAATATCCCTGTAACCATTGCAACGGGTACTGCCAAGCCAGCTTATCTGTCGGCTTCGGTAACAACTGTGATTACCGCTCAGCAGATTGATACCATGGGCGCAACGGAATTAGATCAAGTGCTTGAAACAGTACCTGGTTTACATGTTTCTATTCAGGCGGTAACCAATGATACGGTTTATTCAATGCGAGGCATTCAGAATGGCGTAAATGCCCAGGTTTTAGTTTTGCTTAATGGAACGCGTTTTTCTGTGCCTTACAAAGGCAGTAGCATGACCGGGATGAGGCTACCTGTTGAAGCAATTCAGCAAATTGAAGTAATTAGAGGGCCTGGATCAGCACTATATGGTGCTGATGCATTTGCTGGTGTAATCAATATTATCACTAAAAAAGCAAAGGATATTGATGGAACAGTCATTGGAGTTAGAGGTGGTTCATGGGATACCCAGAGTGTTTGGGGGCAGCACAGTAATCAGCTATTAGGCTGGGATATTGCTACAAGCTTGCAGTATGCTCATAACAATAATGATGGCGATCGAATTATCAATTCGGATCTACAATCTCAGTTTGATCGTAATTTTAGTACAGATGCATCATTAGCACCAAACGAAATGCAAACAAAATTGGAACGCTGGAATGCACATTTAAATTTGCAGCGTAAACATTGGGATATTGACTTTTGGGCGTTTAATGAAGTAGATGCCGGTTTGCTCGCAGGTGCTGGTGGTGCATTAGATGATGAAGGTAAATTGAATGGCCAGAATTATTTAACAGATCTGAAATTTTCATCTGAAGACCTTGTAGACGACTGGGAGTTTTTGGCTCATGCCAGTTATTTATATACCAATATAGATGCTGAGATACATAACTTCCCCGATGGAACTCTTCTTCCTATAGATGGTAATGGGGAAATTAATCCTACGGTTCCATTTGTTTTAAATCCTACATTTTTTCCAGAGGGTGTACTTTCAGAAATTGGAATAGAAAATCAAGTGGCTTCATTTGAGATGAGCAGTATTTATAAAGGCTTTGATGATCATTTACTACGGTTAACATCAGGTTTCCGTTATGAGCAAGTTCGAACCAAAGAGAGTCGTAATTTTGGTAAAGGAATTACGGTAGGGACATTGACGAATGTAACAGGGACTAACTTTGTTTTCTTACCTGATTCACAGCGTTCAATCTGGTCGGTTGCTTTGCAGGATGAATGGCAAATTAGCCAAGATTGGCAATTAACAGCTGGTGTTCGCTACGATGAATATTCTGATTTTGGAAGCACCTTTAACCCTCGGGTTGCATTAGTTTGGGGTATTAATGAGCAGTTAAGTGCTAAATTGATGTATGGGCAAGCATTTAGAGCGCCTAGCTTTTTAGAACAAAAACAACAGAATAGCCAGCTGTTTGTTGGAAATCCAAGTCTGAAGCCAGAAAATATTGAGACTGTTGAATTGGCTTTTGACTATAGACCAATAGAAAACTTGAGATTAGCAAGTAATTTTTATTTTTACGAAATTGAAGATTTAATAGCTACATCATTAGGTGGGACTACTGTTCCAACTGTCAATAATTCAGAAGGACAAACAGGGGTTGGGACAGAATTTGAGTGGGATTGGCAGTTTCATGAGCAATGGAATTTAAAAGGTAATTATGCTTGGCAGTATGCTCGAAATGAAGAAACTAAAGGTAGAGTGATAGGCGTTCCTGAACATCAGATCTATGTTGCAGCAGCCTGGCAGTTTTTGCCTAAATGGCAGTTACAAACCCAATTTAACTGGGTAGGACATAGGCTTAATTTTGAAGGCAGTACAAATTCAGAGTTGAAAGATTATGAAACCATAGATATTACTGTCAATAGCAAGCGATTTTTTGGTTACGTTGACTTTACTGCATCAGCGAGGAATGTACTGGATTCACATGGCAAGGAGCCGGCTATCAATAGTTATCCTGATAATTTTCCTATTGCTAGCCGTAGTTTTTACCTTGAAACAACCGTGCATTTTTAGCCGAGTGATGGG
>WTAG01000522.1 GCA_013139755.1 Methylomarinum sp.
GGTGTTGATTATTCTGAGTGTGGTATGGAAGCTTATCCTGAATTTACAGATAGCAGCAGGGGGGGGTAGTTTCCTTAAAAAAATTCTGAGTTTTTAGAATATTAAAAGCGGGCGCATGATGTGCCCGTTTTTTTTGTAGTAAGAAAATGTAATTTTGTAAATTAAGATGGCAGAGAAAATATAAGGTTTAGTTTTAATTACCTACTTGTTTTCACATTGCAGGTAGGAACAAGTAAAATAGCCTAATTAAGTATAAAAATAATAAACTAAAGAGCTTTTAATGGATCACCTAAAAAAATTATTTGATAACAACTTGGCATGGGCTGAAAACATAAAAAGAAAAAAGCCTAACTTCTTTTCAGATTTATCAAAACAGCAATCCCCCGATTATTTATGGATAGGCTGTTCCGATAGTCGCGTTGTTTCTGAACAGTTAGTTGGGTTACAACCCGGCGAGTTATTTGTTCATCGAAATATTGCAAATGTGGTCGTGCCTACAGACTTGAATTGTTTATCGGTTATACAGTTTGCAGTTGAAGTGTTAAAAGTAAAGCATATTATTGTTTGTGGGCACTATGGCTGTGGCGGGGTTAAAGCGTCTATGGAATCAATAGAGCATGGTTTGATTGATAACTGGCTGTGCCATATTAAAAGTGTGCACCAAAAAAATGAGGAAGAGTTACTTGCGATTGCTGATATAACAGAACGCGAGGATAGATTGTGTGAGCTTAATGTGATTGAGCAAGTGAGAAATATTTGTCATACCACTGTAGTACAAAGAGCATGGCGTAATCACAAAGAATTGAGTGTGCATGGTTGTGTCTATACGCTGGAAACAGGGATACTTAAAGATTTGAATGTGCGTTATAGTGAAATGAATCATATGAATGATATCTACCAGTTAAGACAGGCTAAGAAAAATGTTTATAGTCCTTCATGATTTTTGCTGGGTGTAAATTAATTATTCTTCAATCCCTTACTGTAGATGTAAGGAGAAACAATACGCTAACCCGGAAACTCCATTTAGATTAATTCCCCCAGAAGAACAAGGTAAACAAGATTAATATTCAGCAATTAAATGCCGATTTTGGTATTGCCAATCAGGTCATATTCACAAGTGGAAAAGGTGGATTACCTTTTATTAAAGTTAATAATAAAAAAGCCAGTGCTTTAATTTCTATATATGCAGGACAAGTCTTATCGTTTAAGCCGGTTAACGAAGCTGAAGACTTTATGTTTATTAGTGATAATGCATATTTCCAGGAAGGTAAAGCCATTAAAGGCGGGATTCCAATCTGTTGGCCCTGGTTTGGGGCGGCACCAGAATCTGAAAATATGGAACGGCCAGATCATGGCTTTGTGAGAAATGATTTTTGGTCAGTTTCGTCTGTTGATAATTTGCACAATGGTGACACTAAAATAAAACTTGAGTTTGTAGATTCAGCTAAAACCAGAGAAATTTGGCCATATAGTTTTTATCTTTCCTTAGAAATTATTGTTGGGGATTCATTAACCCTGGAACTATTGACACGAAATACAGGGGATAAGGCTTTTTTTATCACGGAAGCATTACATACTTATTTTAATGTAGCTGATGCAGCACAAGTACAAGTTTTGGGATTGGAAAAAACAGAGTATCTGGATAAAGCGGAAGACTTTGTTAAAGTGTGTCAGGTGGGTGCTATCACTATTGCTGAAGAAACAGATCATATTCATGTTGATGTGCAGCATGATTTAACCATAAATGATCCTGGTTTCAATCGAAAAATAAAAATTACTTCATCAGGAAACAAAAATGTGGTGGTATGGAATCCCTGGGTTAAAGGATCAGCAGAAATAACTGATTTAGACAGTGATGATTACAAGCATTTTATTTGTGTTGAAATTGCCAATGCGGCATCTGATATAGTGGAAATTTTACCTGATAGTGAATACAGGATAGTGACAAACTATAGTCTCAGTTAGGAACCGGCATAGCCAATAAGTGATGCCAAGTGCCAATACCACAGCCGCTGTGGAGAGAATATACATTGGTGTTAACTCTTTAAAACTTATTACAACAGATTAAAATGAGTTGTAATAATATTTTCGGCCATTACTTTTTTGCTTATCAGGCTAATGAATTTGATTCAATAAATGGAATTTAAAATGCTTGCAACATAAAATACAGCCAAAGTTAGCGTCAAATAACATGGTCAGTTAAGGAGAACTCAAGTATGGCAATTAGTGTATTCGATATATTTAAAGTAGGTATAGGGCCTTCCAGTTCGCACACTGTCGGTCCTATGCGTGCTGCACTCACTTTTGCTAAAGTATTGCAGCAGCAAAATCACATACCAGCACTTGATAGTATCAGCATAGAGCTTTTTGGTTCGTTGGCGGCGACAGGGAAGGGACATGGTACCAATAAAGCAGTGATACTGGGCTTATTAGGTGAGTCACCTGACACCATAGATCCTGACAGTATTGATGACAAACTTAATAAGGTACAGCAGTCAGGTTCGATTCAGCTATTAAATCAGTACCCCATCAAATTTAATGAAGCCGACCAGATTATTTTTCACCGTAAAGCACTGGCATTTCACTCTAATGGTATGCGATTTATTGCTAGGGATAAAAATAAGGCGCCTTTACTAGAAAAAGAGTTTTATTCTGTAGGCGGAGGCTTTGTGGTGAGTGAGAGCGATGCTTCTACAGCCGTAGAAAGCAATGATGCATGTTTGCCTTATCCTTTTAAAACAGCAGATGAATTGCTGTTGCTGTGCATGGATCATAAATGTTCAATCAGCCATATCATGTTTAATAATGAAAAAGCCTGGTTAAGTGAAGCTGAAATTAAGAAAAATTTATTACATATCTGGGGCGTTATGCAAGCTTGTGTGCAACGAGGCTTTATACAAGAAGGTATTTTGCCTGGGGGTATGAAGATAAAACGCAGAGCTGCTGGATTATATAGACAGCTTATGGATGAACAGGCAGTTCATGCATCGGCTGTGCCTTTGGGAACTTTGGATTGGGTTAATTTGTATGCCTTGGCCGTAAGTGAAGAAAATGCCGCAGGAGGACGCGTTGTAACCGCCCCGACTAATGGAGCCGCCGGCATTATTCCTGCAGTCTTGCACTATTACATGAAGTTTTGTGCAGGAGCGAATGATGAAGGAGTGATTAAGTTTTTATTAACCGCTGGAGCCATTGGTTTTTTATATAAGGAAAATGCCTCAATTTCTGGAGCTGAAGTAGGTTGTCAGGGTGAAGTCGGCGTAGCTTGCTCCATGGCTGCGGGTGCTTTGGCAGAAGTATTGGGCGGAACACCAGAGCAGGTTGAAAATGCCGCTGAAATTGGTATGGAGCATAATTTGGGTTTAACCTGTGATCCAGTTGGCGGCTTGGTACAAGTCCCCTGTATCGAACGCAATGCAATGGGTGCGGTTAAAGCCATTAATGCTGCGCGTATCGCTTTACGTGGTGATGGAACACATTTTGTCTCACTGGATAATGTGATTAAAACCATGCGCGAAACCGGCGCAGACATGAAAACCAAATATAAAGAAACATCGCGAGGCGGCTTGGCGGTTAATTTGACGGAGTGTTGATATTTGCTGACTGAAAAGTTGAATTTTTCCACTCAATTTTATAAGAGAGTACTGGTTTTTAATTCTTTTAAAAACGCTGAATGACTACGGAAAATGGGGCGTCTCCGTTTAAAACAATGCGCATTAATGGCTACGCCCCCTTTCTGTTATTGATAAGTTTTTTATTGGTTACGATTTTTAATCTTCCCTCCAATATTATCCAGTATGGCATAGAAAATATCGACGGCATATCCCAGGACAAAGGCTAACGATCCTTGTCCTAAGTTTATTTGATTACCTATGTCAGTTATCGTTTTATCTGGTTTTACCAAATCAGGAAAAAGTACAATTGAACCCCCAGCAAGTACCCCCAGACATAGGCGTATGAGCTGAGAAGGGATAAATGCGGGGTCAAACTCCCGACTTTTTAGCTTCTCTTGAGTGATTCTTAATAGAAAGACACAGGTACCTAAACCCGCGGCACAAAATGGCGTAAGAATTGTAACCTTGCCAGTCACATTTACAATTAATAGATAGACAAAGATAAAGGTTATGGTTGACAGGAAAAGTAAATATTGTCCTACAGAAGTAAAAAAGGCCGCATGAAAGAACCCTCGGCCATGAATGCGTGTGGCAACTAAGGTGCGTGCAGTGACGTTTTTAGTGATTTTTTCCAGCATGGCATACTGATTAATAAAATTAATTTTATCTTCAGTGTTTAAATCTGGGTAATTTTCAGACCATTCAACAAACTGACCTGCATTAAATTTTGTGGGAACCTTTATTTCATGATCATGTTCGAGAACATATCGAACCAGATGCCAGGCATTGCAGGCAAGAATACGTTGCTCCTGTTTGGTTTCTGCTTCGATTTTCTCTATCTTTTCTATCGTGCTGTTCATGATAAATACTCCGGTGTAATCCCCCCGAAAAATAAAACAGTGTTTTAAGTCTTTGAGGGAGAATAAAGAGAATAAGCCCTAGCTTAAATATCATTCCAGTTCTTGTATTGCTTTAATGGTCTTTATTCGTTTGTGCATGGCAGGGTGACTGGATAAGTAGTCGAACTCATAATCTGAATTTGTTGGTTGTTCCAATAATGTCAGAATCCGGGTGAACTGTCTAGCTTCTATGTTATGTGTTTGCAGGAAGTCTACTGCATATTGGTCGGCTTCCTGCTCAAACTCCCGTGAATATCGATTCTCCACCAGAATGGTCGGTAAGGCGACTGACAATGACGTAATGGATGTAATATCACCTAAAACTCCCGCCATAAACAGGGCAGTTATAGAATTCTGAAAAAGTGAACGTAAACCGTGTTGATGTTCTATATGGCCTGCCTCATGTGCTAATACAGCAATGATTTGTTGGTCATTTTCTGCCAGCTCAAACAAACCATCGGTCATAATGATAATGCCTCCCGGTAAAGCGAGGGCATTGGCTCCCATTTGTTTGCTACTTCTTAGCATCAACTGGTATGGGTATTGTCCTTTGGAGGTAAGTACTAACTGCTTGAAGTGATTTTGTAAGCGTAGTTGTTCAGTTTTATCAATAGCCGAAGGAGAAAACAACCACTTATCCAAAGTCTTCAGCCCTTGTTCTCCAATGTGCTTCTCAATACTATAAGGAACATTATTTGCGGCCAATTTTGCGGCGATAGGCACACCGTATTCAATGCTGCCCCAGACAAATATTACCGTAGTTATTAAAGCTATTAGGGCATAAGACCAACTTTTTTCTAGTTTGTGTATCCATACGTGAATAATATTTTTTTCAAAATAATGACAGACTCGATCAACAGAGGCATTATCATCCGTTTCTAGCTTGGCACAATTACTTAAAAAAATATTGCGATGAGTATTGGCCAATCTTGGAGCAATTGATAGTTGATCAATAGTGGTTTTAAGCGATAGTGTTTCACCTTCTATCAATACCTCTCCCGACCTATAAAAACAGACCGTCACCGGTATCCGTGCCGATGACTGTCCATTATAGTAGTGCCCGTTTATTTTGATCATAGACCTAAGTCTAAATCCAGAAAATCACCTATTTCTTCGCCAATGGCTTCAGCATGTTCAGCTTCAGCTGCAATAAAGGCATCAGGGTTACTGTCTGTAATGAGTGATAGACATGAAATACGATATTTAGCTGTGCGAATCATGGCCCAAGGAATTAGCAGTCCTAAGGACAGGATAATTGCTAAGGTGTTGGAAAAAAATATCCAGCATATTTTAGTCGTATCAAGATGGCTGTTGAATTGGCACTGTTGCAAAGTCGTATGATTCATAATCAGATTGGTTAATTTAGTATACCAATATCCGAAAGCAATCATATAAAAAGGAAAAAATAATAGAGGGACAAGGATTAGTGTTGCTCCCATAGCTGTTGAATCTTTAAGCGTTTCTTTAAAGGAGCCCAAACCACTCATTATTGCCCCTATTAATATTGCCAATAGCAGAAATAGTCCTATCATTTTAAAAAAAACAGCATAAATAGAACCTACACTTGCTCCCATATTAAATGGACTGGTTCCGTAGGTACTATTATCAATGACAAACTTTTTCTGCGCTCTTATAAAATAAGGATAAGCAAGACCTACTGATAAGGCGACCAATAAAGGTAAACCTATAAAGACCCATAATGCTTTTAAATAATCAGCTCTAAAATGAAAACGAATATTACGATAGGCTGAATTGTACATATTAAATTTCAGTGCTTTGATGATGACCCAGGGAAACAGCGGAATAAAAATAAGTAGTAACAGACCTTGTAACATGGGAGCAATGACTGCTGAGAATGAATAAATCAAAAATACGGCTAAAACCAGTAGACGGCCTTTTAAGATTTTTATTGGGTCAGCTAAATAATCAAACGGTGTATTCATTAATAGAGTGTTGTTGTAAAAATACTGTTTAGTTCTAACTTTTGCCCAGGCTGAATAAATACCCAAGGTTACGATTGAAAGCATAATATTAACAATCCAGATTTTAAAAAACTCGCCTGTTTTGCCATAAAACTCAAACTGTTGTGTGTTTTGTTGCATTGGATATCCTTGTTTAATAATAGGGAGTGTACACAAAATAACTTCGACAACTCTACGCCAGTTGCCTAACTTATTACGTGCGCGTTCCTAAATGTGAAGTAATAATAGGCTTTAGGATGGCTTATCCAGATAACAGATAGCTCTGGATGTTACCAATAACCATACTAATGATAGTTAATTAATAGCAGTTTGTTGAAATTGGACTCTATGTGAATAGCAGTGACTAGTCTCGTTAAAAAAAGGAAAATACAGAGACACTCTAGAGTACAGAGTGATGAGCAAGTGTAACGATAAATTTACGGAAAAATATCATTTGTTGTATTTGTGAAGTGCATCACGTTTTATTGCGGGACTTTGACCATTTCACATATTAAATCAATTTAATGAAGTTGAATAAATACACAGAGAGCACGGAGAAGGCATAGAGATGATGGAGTAATTTTTCTTTATGCCCTCTATCTACATCATCGTGAAAAATACGTTGAATAGTGACGCTTAAACAAAGGAGGCAGTCAGAACATGAAACGCCATGATAAGTTACATAAAAAAACTCTTATCGTGGATGATGCCGGATCTATCAGAATGCTCACTCAAGCAATTTTGCTTGATGCTAGATTCAAAATGTTAAACAGGCAAAAGATTGAGAAGACGCATTAAAGTTATGAAAAATGGCGTATAAAAAAAGCCCCAAATGATGTGTTATCTTTTGAGGCTTTTATTTAATTGCTATTGCATCATATTTTGATGCATTTGTTTCATTTTTTGGCGATGTGCCTTCATTTTCATGTGATGAGCTTTCATTAATGTTAATTGCTCGTCTTTTAATTGTTGTTTTTTATCAGGGTCTTTTTCATCAAGAATTCTATTTGCGTAATCATGCATCGTTAGCATATGTGCTTGCATTGAACGCATGCGCGTATCCATTTGCTCTTTAGTCATTTGACCTTGCATTCCCTGCTTTCCAGACATGGAATGTTGCATTTTGGGTTCGTCTTTAGCTAATGCTTGAAAACTTAGTGTGGAAAAAATCAACAAAAGACCTATTGCAGTTACCTTTTTCATATTTTTCTCCGAAATGTAATTATTATGTGCCGTGTGTTCTCGGCGTCTTTCATAATAACCTAATAAATTTTAAGGTTAAATAAAAAAATCAACAGTTTATATCGCATTGAGTGTTTTAGTGCTTTTGGGGGGGGCGGGTGAAGTATATTAGCGATAATTTAACCGCTTAAAATAAGGTTTTATATCTGTATTTAATGATTATCATGGCGGTGAAGGCTCTATTTCTACTGCTGAATGGGCGTCTGTAGTAGATATATCAAAGAATAATACAGTCAATTTGTATTACTTGCTGATATTCCCAGTGTGAAATCAGAAAATATTGACGTGCATATGGAAGCAGGTATTTTGACTGTAAAAGGTGAGAAAGAGTCGGAATCTAGACTAAAAATGCTAGATTCCCAGTAAAAGCATGCGTCACGCTAAGTATATGGCGTTGTAAAGTTTTCCTCACCGGCTAGTCTTCAACCTATTTTTAGCACCTTAGCGCCACGAATTTTTCCTCTCTTAAGTTCAAGCAACGCTTCGTTTGCTTGTTCCAAAGTAAATATTTGAACCTCAGGTTTCAGCTCCATTTCAGCTGCCAGCTGTAGAAATTCTGTGACATCTCTTCGGGTAATATTAGCAACGCTCTTGATCTCTTTTTCCAGCCAAAGATGGAGCGGATAACTTAGGTTTAGTAAACTTTGTTTATCGTCTTCTTTGCGAATGGCATTAATCACCAGCCTGCCGCCGGCATCCAGATTAGCCAGTGCTTCAACAATAGGTTCCCATGCCGGTGTGGTATCAATGATAGAGTCCAGTTTTTCTGGCGCCATTTCTCTGGTATCCCCGGCCCAGGTTGCTCCCAGTCCCAAGGCAAACGTCCTCTCCGTTGTATTTCTGGTAAAAACATACACCTCGGTATTGGGATAGAGGTGTTTGACCATTTTTAAAACCAGGTGTGCTGAAGCACCGAACCCGGTCAGACCTAGACGTTGTCCATCCTTTAAATCGGTCAATCGTAATGAGCGATAACCGATTGCACCGGCACATAGCAAAGGAGCCGCATTCTCGTCGGAAAAGAATGCTGGGATCGCATAGGCAAATTGTTCTG
>WTAG01000245.1 GCA_013139755.1 Methylomarinum sp.
AAATCCATGCCAGGCTGAACAACGCCGCCAATGGTGGTCACTTTCAGTTGTTTTATAGTGCCTTTAACAGGGGATAAAATCCGGGTACGTGTTACCCGGTCTTCAAGAGCCAAAACTGTTTCAGTGGTTCTTTCTAATTCGGCTTTAGCTAGGTTAAGTTCTTCCAGTGCCTCAGTGTGATAGCGAATTTCCAGTTCTGATAACTTGTTTTTTGCTTCATCAAGTGATGATTGAATTCTTGGGATAGATAAACGCGCTGCTGTTAATTCACCTTTTAAATCATTGGCGCTACGCCGCAAACGTAAAATTTCAACTCTAGACATAGCGCCTTCGGCGACTAAAGGTTCAGACATCTTTAATTCTTCTTTTAAAAAATTATAGCTTCTGGATATTTGGTAGGTTTTAGATTTAAGCTCAATCAGATCCTGTTCTTTTTGAAGGATTTGCTCATCCAATATTTTTTTATTAGCTTTTAATTCGTTTTGTCTGGACGCTAGTAATCGTCTGGCATCGTTTGCACTGTTAGGTGATTTCTCCAACACGTCTTCAGGAATAACTAATTCCTGTTTATTGACTTCGGCGGTTAAGCGAGCAGTGGTTGCTAATAATTCGTAATATTTGAGTTTTGTTTCATTAAAAGATGACGCAAACCTTATCGCATCCAGCTGTAGCAAAGCCTGACCTTTGTCAACCAGCTGACCTTCTGTAATCAGAATTTCAGAAAGAATACCGCCTTCAAGATTTTGAATTACCTGAATATGGCTGGAAGGGATGGTTTTACCAGAGCCACGGGTCACTTCATCCAAAGTAGCATAGTTCGCCCAGATGATGGCACATATGACAAAACTGAATGCCAACCAGAGAATAATATGACTGTGTATGGAGGCACCGTAAAGATTAGCCGAATTAACGTCTGTTAAATAGGCTTGGTCTTCTTCATGATATTTATGTTCTGATTTAAATTTTATAAATTTATTTAACATTATTTAACCTGAAACCTTAATCTGGCCTTGTTTTAGAGCGTCAAGTACCTTGGCTTTAGAGCCATCAGCCACAACTTTAGAACCATCCATTACAATCAATCTATCGACTAGTGTTAACAAAGATGATCTATGAGTAACAAGGATTAAAGTTTCTGTATTTAATTGACTGGAAAACCGTTGTTTAAAAGCTTCTTCCGTACTGTTATCCATTGAGTTGCTAGGTTCATCCATAATATAAATGGGCGGTGATAATAATAATGCTTTAGCAACGGCGACGCTTTGTCGTTGTCCACCAGAAAGTGCCCCGCCGCGTTCACCTACAGGCAAGTCAAATCCAGCGGGATGCTTGTTAACAAAATTGGTGACTCCCGCAACCTCGGCAGCATGCAAAATTGATGCGTCATCTGCAAAGCGGGCACCTAGTGTTATGTTGTCTTTAACACTACCAAACATTAAAGAAATATCCTGAGGGACATAACCAATTTGGCGACGTAAATCAGAAGGGTCGATTTGCCTAATATCAGTACCATCAATCAGAATAGAGCCTTCCTGAGCTTCATATAAACTCATCATTAGCTTTTCAATAGTACTTTTTCCAGAACCAATGCGACCAATAAAACCTACGCGCTCTCCTGCATTGATTTTAAAGGAGACGTTATCTAAAGCTTTTATCGGTTGATCTGGATAACTAAAGGAAATGTTTTTAAACTCAATTGAACCTTTGAATACAGGACGATGAAGAAATTTTTTGCCAGGTTCTCGCTCTACAGGTAACGTCATCAGACGATTTAATGAATCTAAAGATGCTCTGGCCTGATGGTAACGGGTTAATAGAGAGGCTACTTGAGAAACGGGTGCTAAGGCACGCCCAGTTAAAATAGTACAGGCAATAAGCCCACCCATAGTCAAATCCCCTTCGGAAATTTTATAAACCCCAAAAATGACCACTGCGACTGAAGCCATTTGTTGTAAAAATGCAGTAAGGTTAACAGCAATTGATGAAAAGAAGCGGGACTTTAGGCCAAGGCGTGCAATTTGACCGATATTTTGTTCCCATTGTCGTTGCATTTGGCCTTCAGCTCCGCTGCTTTTAATGGAATCAAGATTAGTCAGCGATTCAATTAAGGTCGCACCCTTTTGAGCTGAAAACTTGAATAATTCATTAATCGTGTTTTTTAAAGGCTTTTGAACGGCAATGCCACCCAAAATGGCAAGAGGTAACACAAACAATGGAATCAATGCCAGGTTACCACCAAGCATATAAATGACAGCCAGGAAAATAAATAGAAAAGGGAGATCGATTAATGTAGTTAGTGTGGCAGATGTTAAAAAATCTCTGAAAGATTCAAACTCATGTAAATTGTTAGCAAAGGCACCAACAGAGGCAGGGCGGGACTCCATTTTAATACCTAATACCTTCTCGAAAATAGTAGAGGATAAAATAATATCAGAGCGTTTTCCTGCTGCATCAATAAAATAAGCCCGCAATAACTTCATAATAAAATCGAAAATATAAACAATGCTTACCCCTATAGCCAATACCCAAAGGGTCTCCAATGCATGATTAGGTACGACTCGGTCATAGACATTCATAACAAATAAAGGGGATGCCAAAGCAAAAATATTGATGAGCAGAGAGGCAACTAAAACTTCAAGATAAATAGGCCATGATTTAAAAATAACATCCCAGAACCAGTGCTTGATTTTAGGTGTGGCTGAGTCAGCGGTACGTTCATCGAAGGTATGGTTAACCTGAATAAAAAAAGCTGAACCTATGTATTCTTGCTCTAAATCTTCAAGGCTAACTGTTTTTTCGCCGCTATCAGTTTCTGGCAAAACAATGGTGTATTGTTCGTTGTTTTTAGCAATTAAAACACAGGTTTTATTGTCCTTTAAAAGTAAAACAGCGGGTAAAACCAAACTGGAAATTTTATCTAAAGGACGTTTGATAAGCCTGGTGGAAAATCCAGCGCGTTTAGCTGCTCTGACAAATAATGCGGGTGTTAATTTGTTATCAACCAGTGGTAATCCGGCGGTTAATGATTCTGATGAATGGGGGGTATGTAAAATTTTGCAGATAGATAGTAAAGCCAGTAACAGCGAATCATCATGTTGTGTAATTTTAGATGATTTTTGATTAAGTGTTGCTGTATTAGATTCTGTCATGGGGTTATTCATAGTGTATAAAGATCAACTTAACTCTCTAGCTTATTTGAGTGCTGTGTGGGTATATTGACACATTATTCGAAAGGTTTATATGGAGGTGTAGTATAAAGGAGGGGTTAGTTGCATTGAGGGTAGGGCGCAAGATTATATGACTTGATTTTAGTTCGCGAATGCTATTGTAATGTAAAACCGAGATAAAATTTAGCGAGTACTACTATGAAATTCAAAAATAAAACCAAAGGAGATGAGGGATGCCTTATGTAAGACGAAATGAAAAGGATGAAATTGTAGAGATAGATGATAAGCAAACAGACGCGCGTGATCAGTGGATAGAGGCTGATAATCCAGACGTTTTGGCTTTTTTGCAGGAGGGGGGAACAACAGGGCAAGCCAAGAAAGCGTTAACAACAACAGATCAGGAAATGGTGCGAGTAGTTGAAGACTTAATCGATTTGCTGATGGAAAAACAAGTATTCGTTTTTACAGAATTACCCGAAGCTGTACAGAGCAAATTAAATGCAAGAAAAAAACTAAGAAAAGAAGTGAATTCTTTGGAATACCTAATCAAAGATGATGACGAAATTTTTTGAGGTACAAGGATGTACCGAATGCAGATTTTGCAGGAGCAAAAATCTGTAAGTTACAAGGATGTACCGAATGCAGATTTTGCAGGAGCAAAAATCTGTAAGTTACAAGGATGTACCGAATGCAGATTTTGCAGGAGCAAAAATCTGTAAGTTACAAGGATGTACCGAATG
>WTAG01000707.1 GCA_013139755.1 Methylomarinum sp.
ATGAAATCGAAACTCAAGGACATATATTAGTTCTGGAAGATGAAAAGGATATTGCCAATCTCCTTTCCCTAATGATTGAACAACAAAACTTCAAAGTAACTACTTGCAGCAACACCATAGAAGCCAAAAAACTTCTTGAAACAACGCATTTTGATGCAATGACTGTTGACATTCGCTTACCCAATCAAGATGGACTTTCTTTTATTCAGGAAATCCGATCCAAAGAAACACATACCTGCCTACCTATTATCATCATTTCTGCTGAAGCCAATATTAATAAAACAAACAATACCTCTGCCTTAAGAATAATTGACTGGATTGACAAGCCTATTGATAATAAACGTTTAACCAAAGCGTTATACCAATGCTTAAAGAAATCACCCGACCATCCGGCAACAATTCTTCATATTGAAGACAACAAGGATCTGATTAAGATGATGTCAGGCCTACTAGAAAACAAGGCAACATTAATTCACGCTACCAGCTTACAGTCAGCCATAGAAAAAATTAAATCTGACAATTTTGACCTAGTGATTTTAGATATAAGTCTCCCCGATGGAAATGGCCTAGATTTAATCCCTATCATTAACAAACAAAAACCTTTAACACCTATACTTATATTTTCAGCCCAATCTGTCGAGCCGTCTACACTAAAACAAGTTGATGCTGCGCTTATAAAATCAAACGTTAGCAATGATGAACTTATCGACAGAATTAAAGCTCTAACATCTCGCTTCAGCACAATAAGTACAGAAAATGACAACACTTAATAAAATCTTATATGCAGAAGATGAAGCAGATATTCGTGAAATAGCGACTCTGGCTTTAGAAACTATTGGACTACTTAAAGTAGCAACATGCAACTCTGGATCCCAAGTTATTGATTTAGCTTTAAACTTTAAACCTCAACTCATTTTATTAGATGTTATGATGCCTGACATGGATGGACCAAGCACATTAAATGCCTTAAAAAAACACGCTACGCTGAAACAAATTCCAGTCATATTCTTAACTGCAAAAATATTGCCCGATGAAATTCAACGCTTCAAATTACTAGGTGCTATTGATGTCATTAACAAACCCTTTGACCCAGTTACTTTAGCGGATCAAATCAAACATATCTGGGAGTGTTATCATGAACGATAAAATAGAGGAGGCCATAAACCGAATACAAGAATTAAAGCGCGCCTTTTCTCAGCAACTCCCTGTTCGCATCGATGAATTAGTCAATAGCACATTAAACCTGGATGGTTTGCACTCGCCCTGCTCAGCAAACAATATAGATCTAATACAAATAATTCACGATTTAGCCCATAAACTATCAGGTTCGACTGGAACCTTCCAATTTACAGAAGTTTACAATACAACAAAAAAACTAGAGGTTTTCTGTCATTCGTTACTAATAACGCCCGAGAATTTTCCAGAAAACTGGCCTACTCAAATTAATCAATTACTTGCCGACATTAAACATGCTTCAAGCGATACCAGTAAACCCTTACCTCAAAAAAGCAAATCCGCGACCGTAACAAGTAGCAATGATTTTATAACAGCCTCATCACACAAAATCATACTGGTTGATGATGATGAGTTACTTTCTTCTTTAATACAAGAACAAGCAAAACATTTTGGCTACGATATAAGTTGCATCAATAACCCAGACGAGCTATCTACTTTTCTAGAGCATAACTCACCTGAAGTTATTCTAATGGATATTGTCTTCCCCAATTATTCCATCACTGGCATAGAGCTTATTAATCAATTAAAAGCCGACAACAAAATACATTGCCCTGTTATCTTCCTGTCTAATAGAGATGATTTTACCGCTAGGTTAGAGGGCGTACGTGCTGGTGGTAACGGCTATATCGTCAAACCCGTTAACATCCTGGAGCTGGTCGAAATTCTTGACAAACATACCCATAAAACCATCCATGACAGCTATCGCGCGTTAATCATTGACGACGACGACACAATCTCCACTTACTTTAAAGAATTACTTGAAGCTCATAACTTTAACTGTCAAATAGTGACTAACCCTTTGATAGCAACAGAAGTGCTTATTACATTCCAGCCAGATGTCATCCTGCTGGACATTAACATGCCTGGCTGTAATGGTTTTGAAATAGCCGAAGTTATTCGTCAAGACAACCGCTTTACCCACATACCCATTGTATTTTTAACGGTTACAGGAGACAACAACAGTAAAATACAAGCACTTAAATCTGGTGGCAACTGTTTAATTAAAAAAGACACCAACAAAGACCTTTTTATAAGCACGGTTATCAACCACAGCCTACGATCCAAAGAATTACATGCCGTTTTTAATCGCCTAAGGAAAGATGAGATTCGCTTTCAGGCTGTTAGCCACTCCTCCTCTGATGCTATCATCACACTCAATCAAGAAGGTCTTATTACTTTATGGAATGAAGGCGCTGAAAACATTTTTGGCTATCAATCAATTGAAGTTATTGGACAGTCGATTGAAATAATTATCCCACCAGCACATCGAGAATCACATCGCACAGGTTTTCAAAAATTACTCGCCAATAGCGAACAACTCAGCAGACACTCAATTGAAAGCCAGGCCATTACAAAAGACCATCGACTTATTTCGATTGAATTGACCTATACTGAATGGTTATCAGGTAATGAACGCTTCTTCACCAGCATTATTCGCGACACCTCCCATCGTAAATCAATTGAAAATGAACTAGCCAACCAACAAGAAAACTTAAAGGCTATAGTCACTAATTCAGCAGAAGGCATTATCACCATTGATGGTCGAGGGATCATTGAAATGGCAAACCCTAAAGCACTGGAAATTTTTGCTTACAAGGCTGAAGAGCTAGAAGGACAAAACATATCAGCATTGATGCCTAAACAGCTCGCAAGCCAACATGACCGATATCTTAAATACTCAGACATACACGCGCCAAAAATAATCAATAAAGCACGCGAACTCCAGGGGATGCGCAAAGATGGCTCTATATTCCCAATGGAATTAAATGTCTCCCCCATGACAATTAATGGCATCAAAAAATATGTCGGTATTCTTCATGACATCACTGAGCGTAAAAATGCACTTGAAGCCATTACCGCGGCAAAAAAAGCAGCAGAAAATGCCAATAAAGCCAAGTCGCAATTTTTATCCAGTATGAGCCACGAACTGCGTACGCCGTTAAATGTTATTTTAGGCTTCACTCAATTAGTACTCGAAGACAAAGAAGCCCCTTTAAATGCAGACCAGACAGAATCTTTAGAGCACATCTATTCTTCAGGAGAGCACTTACTAGGTCTAATTAACGAAATACTTGATTTATCAAAAATAGAAAGTGGCAATGTTAATATCAACTCCGAACCTATTAACTTAATTCAACTCATCAAACAAACATTAGAGTCAATATCGCCTCAAGCCAAAAAAGCACACATAACAATTACGCATCAATTACCTATTGAAGAAAACATCATTGTTACAGCCGACCCTTTGCGAGTAAATCAAATACTATGCAACCTATTAAGTAACAGTATTAAATACAATCAAGACCAAGGTAGCGTGTCCATTTGGCTTTCTCAACACGACGACAAAGTACGTTTTTTTGTAAAAAACACAGGACAAGGCATTCCTGATGACAAATTAAAAGATCTCTTTACACCGTTTAACAGATTGGGTGCTGATAAATCAGGGATTGAAGGCTCAGGTATAGGGCTCACCATCACAAAAATGCTGGTGGAAATGATGGGAGGAACGATTGGTGTTGAAAACACTTACGGTTCAGGCTGTTCTTTTTGGGTAGAATTTAAGCAAACACGCACTTTAGATACAAAAAAAACCATACTATCCTCAGCCAGCCATTCCAAACCACAAGAACAAAACTCAAATATAAACATACTATACATTGAAGATAATATCTCTAACCGCTTATTAATGAAAAAAACCATTAACAGCTATACCAATTTTCAATTCAGTGAAGCGCCTACAGGGATTGAAGGCATAGAAATGGCATTAAAAATCAAACCTCAGATAATCCTTTTAGATATCAATCTCCCAGACATAGATGGTTACGAAGTTTTAAAACAATTACAAAAACACCGTAGCATGGATGCCACAAAAATCATTGCAGTTTCAGCCAATGCCATGCCAGAAGATATAGGTAAAGGAGAGAAAACTCAGCTTTTTAGCTACATCACCAAACCTATAGAACAACAACGTCTACTTAGCGTTATTAATAAAGCACTAGAGTAGATTTTAAAACACCCTTTCCGATCTCAAGCTCTCAATATTAGATCAAACCATTTCCAAAAAAGAAAACCACAAAACCAACCCAGCTAATCACCAACAAAAACCAAGGTAAAAGCGACTGTTTGGAAACAGCATCATGCTGGATTATCTGTTCATCAGAGAGTCTGGGCTCAGTTAAGAGCTGAGAAGCTTTATGCAACTTTTTACTTAATTCTCTGGATTTTGCTTTCTGCTGTTTTTTATACAGATTAATTCCCTTTTCTATCCCCTGCGCAATTAATTTAGTCTGCTCTTTCGTTTGTCCTGGTCGCTGCGTTGCTTTTGCCACTTTCAATGCCTCCTCTTGTGTTTGAGGAGATATTTTTTCATATTTATTATTTTTAGCCATTACTCTTAAATTTTATAAGGTTCCAACTGAATACTAAGCACTTGCGCACCCAACATAACAACTTTGCCATGATACCGCTCATCACCTGTTGAACTAAATTCAAACTGATAAGATCGCCATGCCTTTACTTTGCCATGTTTATCCCTCTTAAGCCACTGCCCCGTCAAAGCAACATACTCATCCAACAACAACACATCCATTTTTTGGCAATGCGTTTTTACAACACTAAAAGCGATTTCTCTCGCCTTCATAGCACTAGACCAATAAACGCCCAGCAACAACAATAAAACAATAAAAACCAAATCGACCATAAGTATTTAGCCCCCCCTATCTCAGCAATAAAATAACATAATAAGAAGAAAATTTAGATACTCCTCAGTCTTCAATGTATTATCGCCTTAAAACTTATAAATAAACCTAACCCATGGAACAGCTTATGAATACATGCAGCCAATGTAGTCAACCACAAGAAGACCTTAAATCTCGGTGCCAGCACTGTGGTAGCTTAAATCAAAAGATTGATGACATTCTTGCCAAAGAAGCCGCTGAAGCGGAAAAGAAATCATTTAAAGGAAAGTTAAAAACAATCCTAAATGCAGATAACAAAACTAAAGCCCTTTTTATACAGCTTCATACTGCCAAGCAATTATTAACCAAACAAGCTTGGTTCACACTTTTCGTAATCTTTATGTTTATTTTTACAATGACATACGCAGTCATATAGATAACTGTATATTGGGCTGCTAATTCTAAGACGACACAGACATTTCCCGCATCCAAGACTGTGGATTTATACCGGTCGATAATACAGCAACCCAATTACATCTAAATCGTTTGTACTAGTGAGATGTCAATATCGTCAACATAGCCTGCGCATGTTCAGCAGCCTCAATACCTAAATCAGTTAAATAGCCTCCATCTTCTTGAGAAATCAAGCCTTTATCAAACAAACTCTTTGCTGCCGCAACAGCTTCTGGTTTTGCTGATCCATGGACTTTGATGCCTTCCTGCAACGACGTTAAATTATAATGCGCAAGAATTTTAATTTCTTCTACCAACTCAACTGTTAAAGTCATAGATAATACCCTCAAATGTAAAAATATAAGTATACCTGATTACAAGCAGAATAAATTTACATCATTTAATTCATCCTCTAAACTATAAACCCCAAGACCCACCGGACTCCCCTTTGAAAACACTACTATCCATTGTTATCGCCATTGCAGTTCTTATCCTCCTTGGTTCTGCAAAAGTATTATTACGCACCAACCCAATGCTAGGTATTTATCTCATTGCAGGCTGCGGATTACTTTTTGCAATTTTCTGGTTTATCTATCCAAAAATCAAAAAACTTTAAAGTCAAACTTAAAATCCTCACTCAGCCAATATTCAGATAACAATGTTAGTATTAAATCCCTACCTAGAATAGAGACCCTGCCACAGTTTCAATTCTCTGACAGCCACCTAGAAACACCCAACAAATTCAAAAGGTTTCTTTATGGAAGCATTAGACCAAATATCCACCACACTTGCTTTAACCATGGGCTTAGCCTGGGCAAGTGGTATCAATCTTTATGCCACGCTATTTACCCTTGGTTATTTAGCCAACAC